>JANQAO010000004.1 GCA_030386295.1 Candidatus Persebacteraceae bacterium Df01
ATGTTTTCCGAAAATAATGAAAAAATGCGTGCTTTTGGAGAAAAATGCGTGGAGCTGAGCAATTTTTTGCATGAAATTGGGTTTGTGCCAGAACTGCGCACCACGCCACTCAAGGCCACCTATCACGATTGTTGTGCTGGTTTGCGCGAAATGGGGATTAAAACCGTGCCACGTGATTTTTTGCGCCGTGCCGGTGTGGAACTCGTAGAAATGTCTGATTGTGAAGAATGCTGCGGTTTTGGCGGTGCATTCGCAACTAAATTTGACGGAATTTCCACCGCTATGGCTGAACGCAAGTGCCGCCACATTGCAACTGTCGGTGTTGATACCGTGATTATGGGTGATTTGGGTTGTATCTTACACATTGGCGGACGCTTAGCGCGCGAAGGCAGCAATACTCGCGCATTACATTGGGCTGAAGCTTTAGTTAACGATTAGTTATGCACGACACGCCCATTCAATTTCATCGTCATATCAAGAAAGCACTAAAAGACGACAACTTGCGATCTAATTTGGCTTCTGTGCGCGATAAATTTACTAGTCATCGTGCCGCTAGTGTTGCTGCCTATAATGTTCAAGGCGATTTTGAATCCTTGCGCGAGCAAGGGCGACACATTCGCAATGAAAGCATTCGTGACATGCCACAGTTGCTACAACAGTTTGAACAAAATGCCGAAGCTGCCGGAGCTGTCGTATTGTGGGCCAAAGACATCGCTGGTGCTCAACGACTTATTACTGCTATTGCCAAACGGCATGAAGTTAAAATAGCAACGAAATCCAAAAGTATGGCGTCAGAAGAGGTGCAATTAAATACCGCTTTACAAGAAGCCGGTGTGGAAGCTGTGGAAACCGATTTGGGTGAATTTATTATCCAATTAGACAATGACACGCCGTCACACATTATTGCACCGGTCATGCATAAGCGGCGCGACGAAGTAGCGGCAATTTTTGATGGCAAAATCCCCTGTGATGGTGATGATATTGACGCGCTTACTCGTGCGGCTCGCGTTCATTTACGCAAAAAATTTATCACTGCCGATATGGGAATTAGTGGTGCTAATTTTCTCATTGCCGACACCGGCTCGGCGCTTATCGTCACCAACGAAGGCAATGGCCGAATGGTGACGACATTACCGCGAGTGCGTGTTACGCTTGCTGGTATTGATAAAATTATCCCACGTTGGAATGATTTGCCAGCCATGCTTAATTTGCTTACTCGCTCTGCTACTGGTCAGCATTTGACTAACTATGTCAGTATTACTACCGGTTGCCAACGAGAGGGAAGAGACGCCAAGAATGCCTACATTATTTTGCTAGATAACGGCCGCAGTGCATTGCGCCGAAGCGACTGCCGTGACATGCTGCGTTGCATTCGTTGTGGAGCTTGCATGAATCACTGTCCGGTTTATCACACTATCGGCGGTCATGCCTATGGCTCGGTTTATATGGGACCCATGGGACAGGTGCTCACGCCCTCGCTTGCGGGCTTGGAAAATACTCTGGATTTGCCACATGCTGCGACCATGTGTTCGGCTTGCGCAGTTGTTTGTCCAGTCAAAATACCGCTTCCCGATCTCATGCGGCGTTTGCGTGCTCGGCAAGTGGACAAAACTTTACGACCATTTAAAGAACGCTTTTTTATCAAATTATGGGCGTTTTGTGCTCGTCGCCCACGATTGTACGCGCTGGCCGCTGTCGTGTTGTGTCGCTTGTTGGCGATTGCTGGCGGCAGTAGTGGTTGGCTTCGCCGCCTGCCGTTGAGTAGCAATTGGTTTAACGGTCGCGACTTAGCTGCGCCAACAGGAAAAACTTTCAGGGCCATGCGCAAGGACTTAGGATTATGAAAAATATTGTTGTATTAGATGCTGCTACCATGCGCGGCGATTTGTTACGTCCGACTTTTTCCCATTGTTGGACATCTTACGAACTCACTCGTACGGAGGAAGAAGCTGTTGCTCGAACGAAAGATGCACATATTCTCATTACCAACAAAGTAAAAATAAGCGCTGATGTCATTGCCGCCGCCGGACAATTAGAGCTTATCGCTGTTGCCGCTACCGGTGTAGATATTGTGGATTTAGATGCTTGTCGAGCTCGTCGCGTGATGGTTTGTAATGTTCGCAATTATGCTACTCGTAGCGTGGCAGAACATGTACTGGCATTGATTTTCTCTCTTGCTCGTGGCGTTACCGAGCATCATTGCCGCACAATGGCTGGAGAATGGGTAGCCAGCAATGTATTCTCACCTAACATGGGTGCTATTTTTTCCGTAAAAAATATGCAATTGGGTATTGTTGGGGCAGGCACACTGGGGCGAGCAACAGCGGAACTTGCTGAAAGTGTGGGCATGCGGATAGTGTATGCATATCGTAATAGTAATGCCAACCAACGCGAAAAAAAAGACGGCTTGCAACGTCTATTGCTGCCGGAATTACTTGCCGAAAGCGATGTGGTGTCACTGCATTGTCCGCTCACACCACAGACGCATGGTTTGATTGGCGCAAAAGAATTGGCCCTGATGAAACCTACGGCGTTGTTAATTAATACCGCTCGAGGGGCGTTGGTTGAATCGCAAGCACTGGTGGACGCTTTAAACAGCGGTCAATTAGGTGGTGCTGGTATTGACGTGTTGAGTCAAGAACCGCCGTCAAATGAACCATTACTAAGCTGTCATCATCCACGGTTGCTTATCACGCCTCACGTTGGCTGGGCGAGCACAGAGGCACTGCGTACATTTCACCAACAACTAGCGGAAAATCTGGAATGCTTTCATGCCGGAAAACCACAACATGTGGTGACATGACGGCGCAATTCAAAGATGATCGCGATGCGGTGTTGGCAGAGCTAGCATCTGTCGTTGATGTCGTTATTACTCCAGTGTTGGAAGTCGCTGTCGTCGCCGCACCGGATAGGGAATCATTAATTTCGCAATTTATTGCCGCCGCCGAAGACAATGCTGCAATTGTGTCGCGAGCACAAAAAAAAACATTGCCAACAGTAGTGGCCGATTATTTGCGTGCTAGGCAATTGCCGCCGACCATTGTTTGCACAGATGATTGGATAAATATTGACTGGAAGGTGGCGGGAATTGACGCACAATACCGTGCGCCAGTTAGTGAAGATACTTGTGGTGTGAGCGGTGTTAAAGCCGCCGCCGCCGATAGTGGCGCCATGCTTGTCACCGGCAACACCCCGCACGAACTCACCGTTAGTTTACTGCCACCGTATCACATTGCTATTGTGAATGAAGCGGTTATTGTGCCGACGACAGCCGATGTGCTCGCACCACTGGCCGCTGCCCCACCGCACACAATCGCCCTGTTTTGCGGTCCTTCTCGCACGGCGGATATAGAACAAACCCTTACTATCGGCGCACACGGTCCCGTTGCTGTGCATGTGATTATAATCAGCGAGAATATTTAATTTATTTAAAAGAAAGACGCCGCTATGCAATATCGTAATTTGGGAAATACCAACACGCGCGTTAGTGTCATTTGTTTGGGCACCATGACTTATGGTGAGCAAAATACTGAAGCCGAGGCTCATGTGCAGTTGGATTATGCGTTGGATAATGGCGTGAATTTTATTGACACCGCTGAAATATACGCTGTGCCTATGCGCGAAGAAACATATGGACTTAGTGAGACTTATATAGGCAATTGGCTGGCTAAGCGCAAAAAGCGTGATGATGTTGTCATCGCTACCAAAGTTGCGGGACCGTTTGGTGCGCCTCAGCCCAACATGCCGCCGCCGATGCAGTGGATACGCGGCGGTCAGACACGGTTGGATGCCAAAAACATTAAGAACGCTTTGGATGATTCACTCCGACGTTTACAAACTGATTATGTGGATTTGTACCAACTACACTGGCCCGACCGCAACACTAACTACTTTGGCACACTAAATTATCGTCATAATGATGAAGAGCTAATGACGCCATTAAAGGAAACACTATCCGCTTTGCAAGCTGCCGTACAAGCAGGTAAGGTGCGTTACATAGGGTTGTCCAACGAAACACCATGGGGCGTGGCTGAATGTTTGCGTTTGGCACGCGAAGCGGGGCTGCCGCGGGTTGTGTCAGTGCAAAACCCCTACAACTTGCTTAATCGCACCTATGAAATTGGTATGGCTGAAATATCAGCACGCGAGCAATGCGGTTTGTTACCATATTCTCCACTGGCATTTGGTGTGCTGAGCGGCAAGTATTTGGATAGCCAGCGTCCTTCAGGCGCGCGTCTGACACTTTTCACGAATTACAACCGCTATATCAGCGACGTCGGTATTGCTGCTACCGAAGATCTCGTTGCGCTGGCTCGGCGCCATAACGTTGACGCTGCTCAAATGGCTATCGCTTTTACTATCCAGCAACCATTTGTCACTAGCTCTATTATCGGCGCTACTACATTGGCTCAACTCAAAAGTAATATTGCCGCCGCGGACTTAACTTTAGATGATGTATGGATGAAAGAGTTGAATGAACTGTGCGAAAAACATTGTAATCCATGCCCGTAAAAATTCATTACACATAAAAAACAAAAGATAAAAGGATGGCAAAAAAACGAACCGGATTTTTTAAAGGCGCTTACGAACTGGTCACGCCACAAGAAAATCGGCTGCATTATGACAATTGGGCGCAGACGTATGATGATGACATGGTTACCTACAGCTATGTTGCTCCCGAACGGGTGGCGGCGATGCTGGAACGTGAGATTAAGGGTGGTGACATTATTGACACTGGTTGCGGAGCGGGACTGTCCGGTCAAGCTCTGTGGCAACACGGTGATTACACGTTGGACGGTATTGATTTACCAACGGAGATACTGACACAAGCCAATGAAAAAGGCGCTTGTCGGCGGTTATGGTCGGCAAATTTACTGGCGAGGTTGGATATTGCCGATAATACTTACGACGGCAGTCTCAGTGTTGGTGTGTTTACTATCGGTCACATTGGTCCGGCAGGGCTTGCGGAATTTTTTCGCATAGTCAAGCCCGGTGGTATTATCGTGTTTACTGTTAATGAACTGGTTTATGAAAAAGAAGAGTATCCTACTAAGTTAAAAGAGTGGGAGGCGAGACAAAAAATAACCTTGTTAGAATCTAAAAAAGATGATTATGTTGTGGAATTAGGTGTCGGCGGTTTTCATCCTGCTATGCGAGTGATTGCATAATTAATATTGAATACCATCAATAACGCTGATAATATTTTAGAATTGCCGCTGCCGCCGCTGTTGGCGGTGCCATTGCCGACGAACCGCCCGCGGTTGGAAATTGAAATTGGCGATGTTGTATGTGCCGGCCAGACAATAGCCGTAAGTGATGCTGGTGCCGATGTGTTGTCGCCGGTCACTGGGATTGTCGGCGTGCCGGTTATTCGTCGGCTGGCGTCGCCGATTCATGAAACCGCGTTGTGTCTGCCGCTAACAACAGAAAACGTGAGGAAGTTGCCGCCGGCTGTCGTTGTTTTGTCTCCAGACATTCAAGTGACATTAAAAAAGGCTGGCGTTGTCGGGCTTGGAGGTGGTGCCTTTCCAGCGTGGCGTAAATATCGTCCGCAAATCAAACAGCTTATTATTAACGCGGTGGAAAGTGATACCCACATCTGCTGTGACCGAGCGTTGCTTGCTGTCCACCGGCAAACGCTGGCTGTCACTGTTGCCCGCATTGCTTACGCGTTGAGTGTGCCCGCTGCTATTATCGCACTGCGCCACGATGCGCCTGACATTTCTCCAGTGGAGGGAGTTAATATTTGCCGCATTCCTACAGGATATGCGCTGGGAAATGAACGATTGCTTGTGCGTCATTTGCTGGACACAGTTATTCCATCTCATGAAACACTCGCTGATCACGGTATTATGTGTTTTAACATTGGCACCGCATTAGCGATAGACGATGCACTTACAAACAGTAAGCCGATGCTTGGGCGAGTGCTAACGGTACGTCGTCCTGATGGTGATGTAATTAATTTGCGCGTTCCTTTTGGTGTTTCCATCAGAGATGTGGCGACTTTTGCCAATGTGCGTACAGCAATGGCGCATATCGGCGGGCGGGATGCCCGTGCTGCGATGCCTGCTGACGCTGTAATTCACGCGAAGACTAACATAATAAATTTCTGCCAGACTGCACAAGATACACCGCTGCCTTGTATTCGCTGTGGTGATTGTTTGCCGGTATGCCCAGAAAATTTATCACCGTTGCATTTATATGCCGACTGGCGAGACGGCGATTTCGCCCGCATGGAAAAACGACAGCTGGACGCTTGTCTGCTCTGTCGTCGTTGTGATGACGTGTGTCCGAGTAACATCTCACTGACAAATGCATTTGCTACCGCACAGCATCATGTTGCTGTTGCACGAGAAAAAAATGTGCAAACCAAACAGTGGCAAACGCGTTACGAACGTCATCAACAGCGTTTGGACGTTCCTCGCCAGTTTGCTGGCGTGAACGCTGCTGCCCGTGCTGCCCAAGCCATGAACCGTGTTGCCAAGGCAAAACGCGCCACCGCCACAACGCATAAATAGTGATATCAAAATCATGGCGCGATGATTAAGTTAAAATGTCACAAAGGAGCAAGGTATGGCGGGACATAGTAAATGGGCAAATATTAAGCATCGCAAAGAGCGTATGGATTCTAAACGGGGAAAAACATTTTCTCGTCTTGTCAAAGAAACTACCATCGCTGCAAAAGTGGGCGGCCCTGACCCGGGGTGCAATCCGCGGTTGCGTTTGGCATTGGAAAAAGCACGCGAAGCTAATGTCCCCAACGACAATTTGGAGCGTGCTATCAAACGCGGCAGTGGACAATTAGAAGGTGTGGATTATATGGAAGTGCGTTATGAAGGTTATGGTCCCGGTGGCGCGGCTGTTATCGTGGACTGTCTCACTGATAATAAAAATCGCTCGTTGTCCGAGGTGCGTTTTACCTTTAATAAAAATGGGGGGAATTTGGGTACTGATGGTTCAGTGAGTTATTTATTTACTCGCTGTGGACAGTTGCTTTTTACTTCCGTTGAGGATGAAGTTGCGTTGATGGAAGTGGCGGTAGAAAACGGTGCCGAAGACCTGCAAACTGATGACAATGGTGATGTGGAAATTACTTGTGCGGCGACGGATTTTCCCACCTTGTTGGACGCCGTGCGTAATGCTAACTTTAAGCCGGAGTTTGCCGAAGTCGTTATGAGCCCTTCTATGGAAGTATCATTAGACGACGACGACAGCGCTAAAATGCGCCGCTTGCTCAATGCGTTAGAAGATTTGGACGATACTCAGCAAGTGTATACCAGCGCCGCGCTTAGTGAGGAAAACGTATCTTAGTGTTGGGCGTGGATCCCGGTCTCGCCAACACTGGTTGGGGAATCATTGACAGTGATGGTAGACATTCACGCCATTTATCCAGTGGCATTATCCACACCAGCCCATCGGCAGCGCATGTGATGCGGTTGGGTGACATTCGTAATGAATTAAAAGAAGTAATTCAGCAATGGAGCCCAAAAATTGCTTGTATTGAACGAGTGTTTGTTAACAAAAATGCTAAAAGTTCTATGGTGTTGGGGGAAGCACGTGGCGTCGCTATAGGAGTGTTATTGGAATGCGATTTGGAAGTGACAGAAATTTCTGCCCTACAGATTAAGAAATCAGTAACCGGCATGGGGCGAGCCAACAAGAAGCAAGTAAGTGAGATGGTAATGCGCCTACTGGCATTGCCAGTGCCAGCACCTGCCGATGCTGCCGATGCGCTGGCTTGTGCGTTGGCGCTCATGCCGCTCGCACGCCTACAAAACACACGTCTGCCGGCAATTCGCAGTCGTCGGCGACGGACACGGCGATGATTGTTTTTTTGCGAGGTAAGCTGGCTGCAAAATCAACGACAGCGGCGGTTATTGATTGCAGTGGTGTCGGTTATGAAGCATTGGCGCCATTGACGACCATTGAAAAATTGCCAGCTGTTGGCGAACAGGTTTTTTTACATATTGATATGGTGGTGCGCGAAGACTCACAAACTTTGTATGGCTTTTCCAATGAAAACGAACGTGAGATTTTTCGTCGCTTAATTAAAGTTAGCGGTGTGGGAGCTAAAACGGCACTGGCTTTGATGAGCGCACTGTCTCTTGACGAATTGTTGTCGGCATTGGCTAATAGCGAAGCTGACCGATTAGCACGAGCACCGGGTATCGGAAAAAAGACTGCTGAACGTATTATTGTGGATTTTCGCGGTAGCCCGCTTTTAGAGATGCCAACAAGTGGTGAGCCTGCCGGTGGTGCTCGTGATGTTGAGCAAGCACTAGCTGGTTTGGGATACAAGAAAGCAGAAATTACACGCGCACTGGGTGCATTGCCGACAGATATTGGCACGGATACTACCGCCCGTTTGCGCGCCGCATTGCAGGTATTATCTGGAAAAAATAATTTTCCTTGACATACAAAATTGTTTGTTGATGCGTTTAATTTATTGAAATTTTAATAAAAAATAGAGGTGAAGCTAAAGACACAAACGCTGAAAAATAACGATTTTTGAAGTAACGTTACAACGTTGCGGTTTCGGGCTTTTTTAAAATAAGTGCACCATCACGCTGGATAATATCCAAATCACCCAGTGCGTTCATTCCCAGTAACACCATGTTATCGCCGCTAGGAATGATAACGCCACGCATATCTGAAAACTGTAACTGTCCGACATTAATGCGGCGAATGCGAGTGTTGTGCGCATTAGCCGGGCCGGCTGCCGTCTGTACGCCTACGATAGTGCCCGGGTTGAGGCCGGCGCGGGCAGCAATAGATTTAGGAACAGCGATTTGCGTTGCTCCAGTATCTAACAAAAAAGTCACTTGAAGCCCATTCAAATAGCCTTCGGCTAAATAGTGTCCCAAGTTATTGGCATGCAATACTAACTCACCGGATTGTTTGGATAGTACGGTGATACGGTTGGGATTGGCGCGTTCGTTGAGGTAACCGTTAAACAACATTGTCAACAGCAGTAGAGCAACTGACCAGCCAAGGACAATCATTAACCAACCGCCAGAAGGGCGCTCTTCGTTGTTCATTCGTTGTGAGCAGAGGCATTACCGCGAGAGGAAGGCGCATTGTCACAAATAAGAAAATTGTCTACATAGTGCCGCATTTCAGTGATTGATGCCAAAATGTCATCTAACGCATGGTGTAATGACGGCGATTTTTTTCTGCCTAGTAGACTTGGAGCAAATAGTCCGGCGGCGATTTTGAAAGAACTAACGTCAAAATTGCGGTAATGAAAAAAGCGTTCTACTTTGGGCATGTTGCGTGCCAAAAAACGTCTGTCTTGACAAATACTGTTGCCGCACATGGGTGATTGTCCTGGCTTGACATGTTCTTTCAAAAATTTCAATATTTCTTTTTCAACAACGACCTCATTTTTTTTGGAGTGACGGCAACGCAAAACCAACCCTGATTCTGTGTGCGTGCGTTTGTTCCAAGCATCCATGTTGTTGAGCACTGCTTCAGATTGATGAACCACCCACACCGGAGCCTGTGCGAGCACTTTTAAATTGCCATCGGTAATAATAAATGCGGCTTCTAATATTTTGTCGCTGTCGGGATCTAACCCTGACATTTCCAAATCTGTCCAAATAAAGCGAGCATCTTCACGGGAAATATATTTTGTTGTTGTCATTTTGGAAATTATAATTCAATGCTTGCTCTATTTTAATTTACGATGTTAAACAAACAAGGAACAAATGGCAGTTTTTACTTCTGTACCGATTAGTGAAGTAGCGGTGTGGGCGCGGCGGCATTTCGATTTGTCGTCCGTTGAAACGCTATCGCCCATCGCCGAAGGTATTGAAAACACCAATTATTTTATGGAAACCAGTAATCAACGTTTTGTCTTTACTATTTTTGAGGTGTGGGATACGACTTTGGTCGCTTATTATTCAGCTTTTGTGCGCCATCTGGCAGCTGCCGGTGTTCCGGTACCGGCACCGCTGACACCGAGTGATGATGCTGGATTGTGTTGGGAAGACAAGCCTTGCCTGATAACGCCTTTTGTGGAGGGAGATTGGATTGCCAATCCCAGCGTAGCGGATTGTCATCGTATGGGCGTGGTAGTTGCTAAATTGCATGCGGCAGCAGCCGGTTTTGGCCCGTCGGTGACTAATCCACGAGGAGCAGATTGGCGGCGGAAAATTGCACCGCTGGTACGCGATAAATTATCCTCGGACAAACAGGCTTTGCTGGATGAGGCTTTGGCATGTGATGCTCGTTTTTCACAGTTGCCATTGCCATCGGGAGCTTGTCATTGCGATTTGTTTCGTAATAATGTACTTTGGCGAAGCGGGGCTATTGTTGGCGTAATAGATTTTTATTTTGGAGGTTGTGATTCACTGATTTTTGATTTGGCAGTGTGCATTTGCGATTGGTGCGCTAATCCTAAAACTGGTGTATTTGATGAAGAAAAATTTTCCGCACTGTTGGCAGGATATGAAGAAAACAGAGTGTTGTGTGCACTAGAAAAAGTGAGTTTCAATGAGGCGTTGGCGTTAGCAGCGTTGCGTTTTTGGATGTCGCGTCTGTACGATTGGCATTTTCCACGTCATGCACAGTGTCTGACACCGCACGACCCTGAGCACTTTGAACGGGTGCTGTTACAAGCGCAGCGGCAATACCCCCCATATCCCAAACGGAAAACAGGATGAGCGTTAAATCGGATCGTTGGATACGCCGCATGGCAGAAGCTGGCATGATTGCGCCCTTTGTTCCCGAACAGGTACGCCAAGTTAACGGCGAACGGGCGATTTCTTTCGGTGTGTCCAGCTATGGTTATGATGTGCGTTGTGCACCTGAATTTAAAGTATTTACCAATCTTAACAGCGTGATTGTAGACCCAAAAAATTTTGACTCTAGTTCTTTTGTCGATGTTGCCGGTGATTCTTGCATTATCCCGCCCAATTCTTTTGCGCTGTCGCGTACTGTAGAATATTTTCGTATTCCGCGCGACGTGCTGACAATTTGTCTAGGTAAGTCCACTTATGCGCGCTGTGGCATTATTGTCAATGTGACGCCACTTGAACCAGAGTGGGAAGGGCATGTTACTTTGGAATTTTCTAATACGACGCCGCTGCCAGCTAAAATTTACGCCAATGAGGGAGTAGCACAAGTTTTGTTTTTGCAGTCCGATGAGTCGTGTGAAAGCTCCTACAAAGATCGTGATGGCAAATATCAAGGACAAACGGGGATTGTCCCGCCGCGCTCTTGAATGGGGGATGCCGCCCACTGGGTTAATATTATTATTCTCGGCATCGTTGAAGGTGTTACCGAATTTTTGCCAGTTTCTAGTACCGGTCATCTGATTATTACAGCTCACTGGTTGGGTGAAAATTCTGCTGGTGGAAAACTATTTGAAGTGGTAATTCAACTGGGCGCAATTGTTGCTGTATGTTACGAATTTCGTGCCCGCTTGTTACAGATGGCACGTGACTGGCGTGGTGAGGCGACGCGGCGTATGGCGGTTAACCTCACATTGGCATTTTTGCCTGCCGCAATACTGGGGTTGCTGTTGTATGACACGATTAAACTTTATTTGTTTTCACCGGTGACGGTGGCGTTGGCGCTGATTGTCGGCGGTGTGGTAATTATATGGGCGGAACGCCGACCGCGTGCGTCGCGTATCATGCAAATGGAAGAGTTACGTCCTCGCGATGCACTCGTTGTTGGGCTGTGTCAAACCTTGTCTTTATTTCCGGGCGTGTCACGGGCGGGAGCGACGATTATTGGTGCCATGCTGTGGGGAGTGGAGCGACGAACGGCAACAGAATTTTCTTTCTTTTTGGCGTTACCGGTTATGTTTGCCGCTAGCGGTTATGACTTGTGGAAAAGCCGTGATTTGTTAAATTGGCAACTGGCGGGTGACATTGCGTTGGGCTTTGTTGTGTCGTTTGTATCGGCATTACTGGTTATTCGTGTATTGCTACGTTATGTTTCGCGTCACAATTTCACACCTTTTGGCTGGTACCGTATTATTTTTGGATTGCTGGTATTGGCGGTATTTGCCAGCTGATTTGAGAAAATTTATGGATGGTAACCGCCTCAAATGAGGAGAGTTTTTTTACAAAAAACTAGACGCAAATAATTGATAAATTCACTGAGGGATTTTGTGTTTTTTATGTTGTTTAGGAACTCGTTTATTGCATTCAAAGGCGAGTACACAGCGTGGTTAGACGTTTGTTGAGTTCTATCAACGCGGACGGGAATTTTTGCCAATCGGGTTCTTCCCTCTTGGCTTCGGCGACAAGTGTAGTCATGCTATTGATGGAGTCGGCCAGACGGTTCATTGCGTCTGCCAGCTCACGAATGTCGGCGGTTTGTAATCCTGCTATTGTTGGTTCTTTTTCCATGCAATTATTATAAGCGAGCATCTATTTTTTGCGGATGATAGTATAATTTGCTTTTTCCCTGAAGACGCGCAAGCGGCAATGCCATGAAAAAAGACATTCATCCCGATTATCACTACATCCCTGCAACCTGTTCTTGCGGCAACACGCTGCAAGTTGGTACTACTTGCAGCCAAGAGCATTTGCAATTAGATATTTGTTCCAATTGTCATCCCTTTTACACAGGGAAGCAAAAGCTAGTTGATACTTCTGGGCGCGTGGAGCAGTTTCGTCGCCGCTTCGGCGCCAAAACCAACTAACTTTTTCGCGCCCAACCCATGGGCGGTACCGTAAGTATCTTTGGCGCAACACCCGCCGCCGGTTTTTTTTCTGGGCGACAACAGGAGCCGCTCCCTATTTCATCGCGTAAGTCAATGCTATACGCTATTCTCTGTCTGTTGTGGATTGGTTTTGGTTTAATTGGGCGCGATCCATGGAAGCCGGTAGAAATAGATTTTGTCGTAATCATAGCTGAGTTTATCGGCGCATTACCTAATCTGCCTGATGAGGCGAGTCCACGAGAAATTGTGTCGTTGTATCTGTTGCTTGCTGCTACTATGGGGTGGGCGTTTTTTCCGCTACTGGAAATTCATGAAGGTGCTCGGCTTATTAACGTCTTGATGCTGGCTGGCGGGCTTGTTTGTATCGGTTTTGCCACTCGTACTTGTCATGGTGGTCGTGCTGGCTGGATGGCGGCATTGTTAGCTATGGGTACAGCGGGTTTTATGATTCGCGCTCATTTGCTAAACACAGCTGTACCGGCTTTTTTTGGTATGGCGGTACTGGTGTGGGCGATGACGCGGTTGCGGCGGCACGCATTGGTCGGAGGTATGATGGTGGGTTTAGCTTTGGGTTTTTTGTTTGTCGCCGCTTCTCCTACGGTGGCGGTGGCAGGAGCAGTCGGAAGTGGACTTACGTTGTGCCACCATAATTGGAGGCGACCGTCACATGTTATTGGATTGGCGATTGTGCCAGTTTTTTTTGCGCCATGGGTGTTGTTATGGGTGCCTACCGCATCAATGTTAAGCGTAACCACACCGTTTTATGAATGGTTGCTGGCTGGCTTTACGCCGCGTTTTAGTTCTGCCGTATCTCTGTTGCGTGTGGCGGCATGGGCACTATTTCCAGTATTACCGGCGGCATTGGCAGTGTTGTGGTTACGCCGCCATACTTTGCCTAAGGAACCGATGCCATTTTTTTGTCTGACTTTGGCGGTGGCGGGATTTGTACATTTTGGACTGTATGGTGATGGAGAAGAAGATTTGTTTTTACTGTTGCCACCGTTGGCGGTGTTTGCCGCCTGTGGACTAAGTCGGCTGCCAGATAATTATGCGGTCATTTTAGATCGATTTGCCTTGGGTGTTGTTGGTCTAGGTGCGGTAGGCGGTATGTGGATAATTTGGCTGATTGTGCAAACTGGTTTTCCTGCAGCATTGGCCGATAGTATCCGAGAAAAAATTGCTTTTTTTCCTTTTCCTGCCGTAGCTTGGTGGAAGGTTGTGGTGGCTGCATGTATCACTCTGTTGTGGGTAGGGTTAGCGGCTAATTTTGATCGTTCTAACGAGCGGGCAGTGCTTAACTGGAGTGCGGGAATTACCGCTTTGTGGAGCGTTTTTAATTTACTGGCGGTAGACATCGTAGACGCTGGTAAATCATATCGTCGCATGGCGGTAGCGGTGACGAGTGGAACACAATCCAATTGCTTTACTGCACAGGGGATAGACGCTTCTACGTTGGGGCAGCTGGTATATTTTGGTGCCCCATTACGCACAACTGGCTGTGATTATGTATTACAACCAACTGCGTTGCCGTCAATCGGCACTGCCGTTTGGCGTGGCGGACGCTATAGTGAAAAAAATTACACACTGTATCTGCCGGCAACGCAGACACCATAAGTAGGATGATTTAAATGAGTGTGGGCGATAAAGAAATAAAAAGTCAGAAAATAAACACAAAAAACTTTATCCACGGCATCATTGTTACCTTATCCTTTTAAATTATCGTGGATTGAATGTGGGTGGAGGTAATCACTGATATACAATAGGGCTTTCTCATTTTATCCGTTATGATAGACACCACCGATATTCGTATTAGCCTTGATAACAGCAGGAAACTGTTGCTTGAAATCAGGGGGTTTCTTTAACGTTGATGGCAAGGCTTGCCGCGTCGCCGATATAGACGCGCAATTACAACAGCCGGAGGTGTGGCGTGATCAAGAGGCTATGGCTGCCTTGCAGCGCGAGCGATCGCGACTCACCGATGATGTTCGTATTGTTAATGAGTTGTCTGGTCGTGTCGACGAGGCGGTTGATTTTCTGACTCTGGCTACAGAAGAAAACGATGAAGGTTTGCTTGCTGAGACGGCGGCGGAAGTAATGTCGTTACAAGATTTGGTGCGTGATTTAAATATACGAAGGTTGTTTGATGGCGCGCATGACAGCGGTGATAGTTTTTTGACGGTGCAGGCCGGTTCCGGCGGTACCGAAGCTCAGGATTGGGCCGCAATGCTGTTGCGGATGTATTTACATTACGCGGAGGGGAAATCTTTTCAAGTAGAGATGTTGGAAGAATCCAAGGGCGAGGTTGCTGGTGTTAAGAGCGCTTCAATAAAAATATCAGGTGCCTATGCTTACGGTTATTTGCGTACGGAAACTGGTATTCACCGGCTAGTGCGCAAGTCACCTTTTGATGCCAATAACCGGCGTCATACTTCATTTGCCAGCGTCTTTGTGTTTCCCGTGGTAGACCAAAACATTGAAATTGATATTAATCCTGCTGATTTGCGAGTGGATACTTATCGTTCCAGTGGTGCCGGCGGGCAACACGTTAACACTACCGATTCGGCAGTACGCATTACACACCAACCATCGGGGATTGTGGTGCAATGCCAGAATGATCGCTCACAGCACAAAAATCGCGCTTCAGCTATGTCTATGTTGCGTGCCCGGTTGTATCAACATGAACTATCTATTAACAACGCCGAAAAAAATAAAATAGAGGAAAACAAAGACGAAATTACATGGGGGCGGCAAATTCGTTCTTATGTGCTGGACCAGTCGCGTATTAAAGATTTACGTACGGGGCATGAATCTGGTAATACTCGCGCTGTGTTGGATGGCGCGTTGGATGATTTTATTCGTGCTAGCTTGTTGGCGCAGGTGTCATAGTTTTATAAAATTGGGAAAAGCAGTTCAGTTTTTTCTGAATTAATTAATATTGACTGTAGTCCAGTTATTTATAAAACGAAAAAACCTAATTTTATTTGCTGCGAAACGCGTTGACAGCAGTAATAACCGCATCTGTCGCCGCATCAGACATGACTGGTGATATTGGCAGGCTCAAAACTTCGTTTGCTAACTGTTCGGTAAGTGGTAGCTGAAAAGCCGCTAACGGAGAGTCGGCGTAGGCACGTTGTTGGTGCGGAGGAATTGGATAATGCACGAGAGTGCCGACTCCAGCGTTGCGCAAATGCGCTGCCAATTCGCCACGCCAACGGCAACGCACAACAAATAAATGCCACACATGAGATAGTTCATCTGCTGGCATTTCTGGTATTTGCACCAGCGGATTGTTAATGCCAATCGCATATCGTCTAGCGATGGCTCGACGCCGTGCATTGTCGCTATCAAGCAACGGCAATTTAACTCGCAGTAGTGCGGCCTGTAATTCATCCAACCGCGAATTAACACCGATATAATAATTTTTATATTTTTGTGTAGAACCGTAATTGCGTAACGTGTGTACAGTGTCTGCTATTTCATCATCTTCGGTAATGAGGGCGCCGCCGTCGCCCAGCGCACCTAAATTTTTTCCCGGATAAAAACTGAATGCGGCAGCAGTGCTTTGCCCACCTAAGGATTGACCGCTAATTTTGGCTCCATGCGCTTGGGCAGCATCTTCAAATAGCAGTAAGCCATGCTCGTCCGCTATTGTGCGCAACGCTCCCATCGGTGCGGCGAGTCCATATAAATGCACTACGATAATGGCACGAGTTCGTGAGGTGATTGCTGCAATAGTATTTTGTGGACACAAATTGTGTGTGTTTGCGTCCGGTTCAACAGGGCGCGGTACTAGCCCTGTGCTGCTGGCTGCTAGTATCGTGGCAATGTAGGTGTTAGCGGGGACAACGATTTCATCTCCCGGCTGCAAGCGTCCTTGTAAGATGGTGGCGCGCAACATTAAAGTCAGCGCATCCAGCCCTGAAGCGACGCCCACACAATGTCGTGCACCGCAATAATTGGCAAATTCGCGCTCAAAGGCGGTAACTTCTTCGCCTAAAACATACCAGCCGGAAGTGATAACTCGAGACGCCGCGGCAGACAGTTCTTTATGTTGCCGTTCGTTAATGGCCTTCAAATCAAGAAATGGCTGCATTTGTAATTACTTTCTGTAAGTCAGAAAAAAGATAGTCAGTGTGGCAGTAGTGTATTTTTTATTCTTTTGCGGGCACAATAAAAATTTCTCCTGGTTTTACCATCAGCAACCGGTTACGAGCAATTTCTTCCATGCGTTGCGGATTTTTTTTTGTTTCATTCACGAGTACGCCAAGTTCCCGATTGCTGATTTTCATACGGGTGCTTTTGTTTTCATAAGTGCGAACTTCTGCTTGCATTGTTTTTACCCGACTCCAACCGTCATTAGGGTCATAGTAAGCGGAATACCACAGCCAGCTCCCCAATAAAACAAAGCCAATTGCTGCCGCATAGCATAATCGTTGGTTCATGGTTGCCGTGCCAATGTTGCTACGCCACGATAAGGCGCAGTGACGGTTAACTCGTCGGCAATGCGCAGTAGGCGGTTATATTTGGCGACACGTTCGCCGCGGCACGGTGCACCGGTTTTAATTTGTCCGGCATCATAAGCTACCGCCATATCGGCAATTTCGGAAAATTCCGTTTCACCGGAACGGTGCGATAAAACTACTCCATATCCTGCTTGTTGCGCCAGTCGTACCGCCTGTTGCGTTTCAGTTACCGTGCCTGCCTGATTGGGTTTAGCCAGCAGAGCAGTGCCTATTTGTTGGTCAATGCCTCGTTGTAGCAAAGCGCAATTGGTAACAAACAAATCGTCTCCTACTAACTGTAGTTTGTCGGCGAGTCGCTCGCTTAATATTTTCCAACCGTCCCAGTCGTCTTCGGCGCAGGCGTCTTCTATGCTGACAATCGGATACGTGTTGGCCCACCTTGCTAGCAATTCCACTAGCATGGCGGCGTCGCCGCGAAAGTTTTCTGTTTTTAGAACATAAACGCCGTCACGATAAAACTCGCTGGCAGCACAGTCCATAGCAATGGCAATGTCGCATCCCGGTGTGTATCCGGCACGGGTGATTGCTTCTGTCAACAAATCTAGCGCTTCTGTCGTGCCGCCACGCAAATTGGGAGCAAAACCGCCTTCGTCGCCGACGGCAGTGGTGTCACCACGAGAGAGTAGGAGGCGGCGTAGTACGTGAAAGACTTCCGTGCCGGCAAACAGGGCAGATGCAAAGTCGTTAAACCCTAGGGGCATAATCATGAACTCTTGAATATCCAGATTATTAGCGGCATGGGCGCCGCCGTTGAGAATATTCATCATTGGCACTGGCATAGTGTTACCACCGCCTAAATGGACGTGCAACGGTACGCCTGCGTGAATTGCAGCCGCTTTAGCGGTCGCCAGAGAAACCGCTAGCAGTGCATTAGCACCTAATCGCGATTTGTCTTTACTGCCGTCCAAGGAAATTAATGTAGCATCAATGTCTCCCTGCTGCGAGGCATCGGCACCGATAATTGCGGCGGCAATGTCATTATTAATGTGTGAGACGGCGCGACGTACGCCTTTTCCGGCTAAACGTTTGTCGCCATCACGTAGTTCTACCGCTTCGCGTGTTCCTGTTGACGCTCCGGATGGCGCCGCAGCAATGGCAGTAGCACCGCCGGTTAGGTGTATCTCGGCTTCTACCGTGGGATTTCCCCGTGAGTCCAAAATTTCGCGCCCTCGCAGTGAGGAAATAACCGCTCCGTCTTGACCATTTGTCATTGAGTAATTTTTCCTTATTTTTTGTGCGATATTATTTAGTGCAGTAAATTTTATCATGTAGCAAAAAAGTATGACGTTATAAAGATATCAGCCATGAGGCAAATTGGGCGAGTGGTAAAATTTGATTTGTTTTTGTTCATATAAATAAGCGAGAAACCACTATGCCTAATCCTTTTGCTTCATGCAAAAAAACAATTGCGCTCTCCGGCGGTAAAGAAAAAATGTATTATTCCTTGCCGGCACTGCAACAATCCCTTGACGTTAATATTCAACGGTTACCTGTTTGTTTGCGGGTGTTGTTGGAGTCAATACTGCGTAATTGTGATGGGCGGCGTATTACCGAGGCGCATGTGCGGGCACTGGCTGGCTGGCAAGCGACGGGCGAGCGTGATAACGAGGTACCTTTTGTCGTTAGCCGTGTGGTGTTGCAAGATTTTACGGGGGTTCCGTTGTTGGCAGACTTAGCCGCCATGCGTGAAGCGGCAGCACAGCAAGACAAGCCCGCTAGTAATATTGAACCATTGGTGCCAGTGGAATTGGTGGTAGATCATTCCATTCAGGTTGACCACTACGGCTCATCGGAAGCTATGCGCCTCAACATGGAAATTGAATTTGAGCGTAACCGGGAGCGTTATGAGTTTCTTAAATGGGGGATGGGTGCCTTTGATACCTTTAAAGTGGTGCCGCCAGGTGTCGGCATCGTGCATCAGGTCAATTTGGAGCACCTGGCGCGTGGCGTGATGGAAAAAGATGGTTTGTGTTATCCAGACACAGTCGTTGGCACTGACTCTCATACTACGATGATTAACGGCATTGGTGTTGTTGGCTGGGGAGTGGGCGGCATTGAGGCAGAAGCTGCCATGCTCGGACAGCCGGTGTACATGCTGGAGCCGGATGTAGTGGGAGTGCATTTGCAAAATAACCTGCCACTAGGAGTGACGGCTACTGATATGGTGTTGACGGTGACGGAAATGTTGCGCCACGCCAATGTGGTGGGTAAGTTTGTGGAGTTTTTTGGCGATGGTGCGCGCTCTTTGTCGGTGCCTGACCGTGCCACAATTGGCAATATGGCTCCCGAATATGGAGCTACCATGGGATTTTTTGCTACCGATGACAAAACTGTGGAATATTTACGCGCCACTGGTCGCGACGAAGAGCAATTACAAACGGTTGCCACTTATTATCAAGCGCAAGGCATGTATGGTATTCCTGCTGACGGGGAATGCGATTATTCGCAAGTACTCACTTTAGATTTATCTACAGTAGAGCCTTGCGTTGCCGGCCCCAAGCGTCCGCAAGATCGTATTTTGTTGCGCGATCTTAAAAAACGATTCGTCAATATGTTTGTTGCGCCGACGGCAGATGGTGGGTACGGCAAGCAAGAAGCGGATTTGACAGCGCGTTATGACACCGGTAAAGACGGCGTAGATATTGGTGATGGCGATGTGCTGATTGCGGCGATTACTTCCTGTACCAATACGTCCAATCCTAGCGTGTTGTTGGCTGCTGGGCTACTCGCTAAAAAAGCCGCTCAACGAGGACTCAAGCCCTCTGCGCTCGTTAAAACGTCATTGGCTCCGGGCTCTAGAGTTGTCACCGATTATCTAGAAAAATCTGGATTGTTGCCATGGCTAGAAAAAATCGGTTTTCATCAAGTTGGCTACGGTTGTACGACCTGTATAGGCAATTCCGGTCCGCTGGATACGGCTTATGAAAAAACTATAGTTGAGCACAATCTTGTCGGTGCCGCTGTGCTATCCGGTAATCGTAATTTTGAAGCACGTGTACACCAAAACATTCGCGCTAATTTTCTTATGAGCCCGCCTCTGGTAGTAGCGTTTGCTTTGGCCGGGCGCATTGATATTGACTTGCAAAACGAACCTATCGGCACCGGCAATGACGACAAACTTGTGTATTTGCGTGATATTTGGCCATCAGGCGAAGAAATTGCCAATGTCATGAGCTATGCTGTGGATCCGGAAAACTTCAAAAGGCGCTACGGTGCAGACTTTTCACAAGATGTTGAATTGTGGCAACAAATTCCAAGTCACGATGGTGTCCGTTATATGTGGCAGTATAACTCTACCTATATTCAAATGCCGCCGTTTCTGGCGCAAAGAGGCGTTGTCGGTGGCGTAATTAACGGTGCCCGTTCCCTTGCTATGCTGGGTGATTCGGTCACTACTGATCATATTAGCCCAGCCGGTGCCATTAAGCCATCATCGCCGGCTGGTGTGTATTTGCGTGAAAACGGTGTTAAGGTAGCTGACTATAATTCTTATGGCTCGCGTCGTGGCAATCACGAAGTGATGATGCGCGGAACTTTTGCTAATGTGCGCATCCGTAACCTGATGGCTCCAGGCACCGAAGGCGGTGTCACTCTACACCAACCCAGCGGTGAGCAATTATCTATTTATGATGCGGCGATGCGCTATCAGAAAACGCAAACGCCACTGCTTATTTTTGCTGGCAAGGAGTACGGTACCGGTTCTTCACGTGATTGGGCGGCAAAGGGTACGCGCCTTTTGGGAGTTCGGGCGGTTATTGCGCGCAGCTACGAGCGTATTCACCGTAACAACTTAGTGGGTATGGGGGTGCTGCCGTGCCAATTTATCGGTGATGATTCTATTCAATCTTTGGGGTTGTGTGGCGATGAGACGTTTGATTTGGTAGGCGTGAGCGGCGACATTAAACCACGCCAAAAAGCTCAGCTAGTGGTTCATCGCGCTAACGGCAAAATAGATACGGTTGAACTGTTAGTGCGCGTAGATACGCCGACAGAATGCGATTATTATGCCAAAGACGGAATTTTGCCATATGTGATGGAGCAACTAATTGCTTGAAGCGGCTTGCCTTAATATTTTTATAGGAAATGTTTGAATAGTGGGAAGAGATATTCAGAAAAATAAAGCTCGCAATATTGTTTTGCATTATGCTTTGGCATTGGTGGTAATTTTTTTGATGGTTTTATATTTGACTTGGTGATTGACGTTTTACAGGAGGGTGGATTTGGCACACCGCATTTTTTTATTGAAATACTTGCCTTTGCTGCTGCTTCGTGGGTAATAGTTGTTGGATTATTTGATTAAAGGGTTTCGTTTTTCTGAAATTGCACAGGCGCGTCGCCTGGTCATGTAGGATTTGGCCAGCCTCATAACCTTGTTTGTTGTAATGTCCAGTGATGCAATTGCCTAAAAAAATATTGGTTACTCTCCATCTTGTGGTTAGCGCTTAGCGTTAACCCAAAACTTGAAGCTAGCGCTCAAGAAACCGATGGCGACCATATCGCCTTTTGGCGGAATGACCTAGACGGTAAGATAAAAGCTGATGCGTATAGAGGAGAAATTACTGACAGAGATATTGCCGTTGTTATTTTGTGGGGAGCTACGCGCTCAATATCTGCTTTATGATGAGGTAGGAGTATCTTGATGAGGATAGTTTACGTGTGGATATTGCCGCCCGCCTCGAAATAACCCCCGACCAAGCGCATCTGCCGCATTTTTGGCGGAGGGAAAAGTGCCCAACCGATTAATTTATTCTAAAATGCAATAGACACATCTAATTTCTACTGTTGCAAATATCCGTCCAACTCCGCTTTTGTGGGGATGTTTTTTTAATCGCCTCTCCCCATTGGGGAGAAGGTTAGGATGAGGGGGCAAAGCAAGGTGCGGTTTTAAACCGCCCAAAAATTACCGCAAGAAAAAAAGCAAAAAAGGCAAGACAATAAGTGCATGAACTTATTAGAGTTGCCTATTGAGAATATCCAACCGCAAGGCGTTAGAGATCCATTAACAATAGAGCGCGTGCAGCGACATAAGATTTGAACGAATCTTCAGCAATGCCGCCCCATACAAACGCCAAATAGCAAAGCCGCCATGACGAGCATAGTGCCAGTTTTAATGGGTTGAAATGTGGTGTTCATTATAAATTCCTTTCAATTGTTAAATAAAAACAAATAAAATTTAGGCGGGTTGTCGATTTTAGACAACCGATTGTTGTTATAACTTTGCGTTTTTATGGTGACTATCGTATGAGAATGCCTTGTATTATCAAGATGGGCTTTGATTCTTGGGGCTTTTATACGACCAAAAATAAAAATGGGACAAAGAAATAATAAGGTGTGAAAAGTATTTACAGCCTTTCATGGCATTTTATATCGGCTTAGTTCGTCGCTTGCCGTTGTGTTTTAGACGGTGGTTATATTTTTTTGCCCAGATAAAAAGCGGGTGATTTGATGGCGCCAAGGTAGTGATGCTGCCGATAATGTACTCGCTATTAATCCTCCCGCCACGCGAAAAGGAAAAAACCGCGCGTGTCCGCCCATTGCTAATACACTTGTTGCAGCGAGTGTTGCCACATGCGCTACAGAACGGCGCCGCACATAGTTGAGTAGGGCGTCTTCTACACTGCTTTTGCTATTTTTGGCAAGCAATGATGACAAACAATCAGCATCGGCAATACCGATATTTAATCCTTGCGCGCCTGCTGGATGCAACATGCTGGCGCCCCCTCCTAAGCAGGCTATGCGCGCCGCTGCTAAAGGACGCACGTGCCGCGCCTGTGGTGCATAAACAAAACGTTTCGACGGTGAGTGTAGGCGAAAACGCCCGCCAAATTCGTCATTAATGATTTGCATAAACGCGTTATCATTCAGAACTGTCAGCTGTCCCGCCGCCGCTTCCGAGGCACAAATAATTACTCCCACTGGTTTATTCGCATCGGCGCGCGGCACTAGAGCTACGATGCCGTTTTTGCCAAAATTTTCAAAAGCGCAATGTGGCGGCCAGTTGTCTGTCTTAGCAGTCAGTGCAATTACCGCTTGCTGATAATCAAAAACGCGACTCTGAAATGGTGTAGGTAATCCCGGCCACGCACAAGCAATTACAACCGCTTGTGCTTTTACACTTTTTTCGCCCTCCGGTGTTTCATAATCTACTCGGACGGCATCGTTTTCCGGAGTTAGTTTTTTAACATTTGCTGACAAGCATAACGAATTGTCTAAAGAAGTCGTCAATGTCTGCAGCACCGTGTGATGGGAAGCGCCGTACCCCAAAGGCACGTTGCCGTCGCCAATGGTTGCACTGCCCGGAGCGTTACCGAAAGACACGAATATTTGTCGCAAAGCGGCATTTTTTTCTGGCCACGCGCCTACTTCGGCAAGCACAGCCGCCGATGAGGCATTAAACATTACTGATTTGCCGTCTTCCGTCCCGTTTTTTGAAGCCCTTTCTAAAACCAATACTTCTGCACCGTGCCGTTGTCTCAAAAGGGCAGCGCATGTGAGACCAGCAATGCCGCCGCCAATGATGCAGATATTTGTCAACCGTGTATCCATGCTTCAATATCGGTGCGTGTTTTGGGTGCCCCTGATAGTACTTCCTTTCCGTTATCGGTAACTAGCACGTCATCTTCTATGCGTACGCCAATACCGCGTAATGGTGCCGGAATATCAGGTTCATCGGGGATGTACAATCCCGGTTCCACTGTTACCACCATGCCGGCGCGCAACGGTTCTTGTTTCCCAGCTATATTTTTATGGCGCCCAACATCGTGCACGTCCAGCCCAAGAAAATGGCCAATGCGATGCATATAAAAACGTTGGTAATTGCTTTTTTTTAACACCGTTTTGATGGTGCCTTTACACAACCCCAAATCAATTAACCCTTGCGCCAGAGTGCGTGTTGCCGTGTTTTCTATGGCGCTCCAGGTGTTGCCGGGTTTGATAGCCGTCAGCGCTTTTTTTTGTGCGGCCAGCACAATATCGTACACATCGGCTTGCGCCTCTGTAAATTTTCCACTTGCGGGAAAGGTACGCGTAACATCACCAGCATAACCGCAATATTCAGCTCCGGCGTCAACCAATACCAAATGGCGTTGGCGCACTGGTGCGTTATTAGCGCAATAATGCAAGGTACAGGCGTTTTTACCGCTCGCCACGATGGGTTCAAAAGCATAATGTGCTCCAGCAGAACGAAATGCTGCTACTAGTGCAGCCTCTACTTGCATTTCGTTTTTAGAGTACCTGACAGCACGCATCGCCGCTCGATGACCGTCACTGCTAATTTGTGCTGCCTTCCGCAAGAGCTCAATTTCTTCGGTATCTTTGATTAGACGCATGGCGTCTAAGTGTAAGGATACATCACATAATGCTTGAATGGGAGTGGTGCTGTCGCGATTGTGTGCTCGTCGATTACTGATAATGGTGATCAATTTGGCGTCTAAGGCGGCATCGGTTCCCGGTAAACAGTAAAGATGGTCGTGTTCGGAAACCACATCACTCAGTAGCGAGTCAAAATACATGATGTCGGCGGTTTCTTCTATTTGTAGTTGCCGTCGAGCTCGTAAAGGACCTAGCCGTTCGCCATTCCATTGTTCGGTCCGTCGGTCACGTCCGCGACACAGCAAAATTTCGCGGGCAATACGACCTGCTTTTACACTGAGTAACAGTGCGGACTGAGGTTCAACGAAGCCGGTAAGATAATAAAAATAACTATCCGGGCGATAAGGATAATTGGTGTCGCGGCTGCGGCAGGCGGCCGCAGCCGCCGTCAAAATAACAAATCCGTCACCTATCCGCTTAGCTAGTTGTGTGCGGCGGCGACGGGTAGCAGACACTATGATTGCACCCAAGGCAGCCGACGGCATCGCCAGCCATTAATTTTGCCGCGGTGGCCGTTTGTATCTAATTCGCCTTCAAATCCTTCCAAAATATTAAATGCGGCACAATAGCCAGCTTCTGTCGCCACTGTTGCCGCGTAGTGTGAGCGTACTCCGCTGCGACACAAAAACATTACCGGTTGATTGACGTCAGCAATTTTCTTAAGTTCATCCAAAAACGCCTCGTTAACTGTCATGTCGGGAAAAAATTGCCACTGGATAGCTACCGCATTTGGTACTCGTCCGACATAAGTCATTTCTGGTATGGTGCGAACATCCACCAGCATTGCCTGAGGTTCTTCTTGCCACAGTGTATGTGCTTCATCCGGTGTTAGTGCGCCAGCATAAGGTAGGTCAAGTTGTTGTTTACGCTGAACGGCGGCTGCAAGGGCTTGTTTGGCGGTTGTCATTTTTTCGGGAGGGATAAAACAGGAATATATGGTAGGCCGTCAGGGGTTCGAACCCTGGACAAACGGATTAAAAGTCCGCTGCTCTACCGACTGAGCTAACGACCCAAGAGACGAATTTTATCGCAACTTTAGCATTGCGTATATGCCTGTTTGGTAATGTGCGGTTGTGTCATCCAAATTGAAAAAAAAGCAGTGTGAATTAATTGTTGTTTAACGGTTGGTTTTTTGTTGTAAATTAGCTACATTGCTTGCCTTGCTATCATGAATGAAGCGGTATCTATCCGTTGATTTCTGCAATTCCCGCCAACGCTTGGCAAAGCGTTTTTTTAATTGTCTGAGCCCTGTTTTAGAAAGATTCTCTTTTTTTAGTAATTGAGCATAATCAGTGTCTCCCTCTTGCCAATAAAAAGCATATAGTGCTACTTCTAGTGGGAACAATTTAGGTAATGTGCGATACATTGCCCCTGGCGGCCCATCTCTACCGGGCAGGCGGCGGTGTTCGCCAAGTCGCCCCTTAAACACATAAAAGGCGTCATTGGGTGGAAGAAACTGTAATTCATAATTCACTTGCCTGTCACCACTTGTAATATCAGGTGCTGTAAAAAATCCGGCACGTGTTTCGGAGCCGATAAGATAATCTACATTGCCAGCATGGATAGATCCTACTGCCCGCCTTTTTGTTTTTTCCTTTCGGTGTGGATATAACTCATTGGAAGATATTGCTGCGTTTACTTGTGGGGCATTGCCGGCGGGAAAGGCTGCGTCCTCGCCGATAAAATAGGTGCGCATATAATTGTGCTGTTGCAATATGATGGCAAAAGGGGTGTTTTCACAAAGTGCTATAAATACCGCTGTGTAATGGTCCAATTGATGCCAGTCGCGCGCATTAGCGAAGATATTTGCTAATACTCGACCAAAATTCGTCAATCCAGCCGGCAGGCCAGAATGGCGAAACGCAAAATGATAGCTCAAAAACGTTAGTTCCCGCACGTCTTTTTCATCTAGTTGCAAGGTGGCGTGATAGACACCACCGTAAGCCACCGGCATTGCTGTTTTTACGGTTGGTTGGTGTGTGAATACTGCTTGCGGATTATGACGGACGGCATTAAGAGCAGTGGTATCTGGATTACGTATCAGTAATGTATTACCGCTAAATAATTCACCGTTACTAATATAGTCGGCATAAAAATCAATCGGTCCTTCTTCGCCATTTGCTACATATAAAATAGGACGATAGCGCGCCAATAGTGCCTGTTCCGCCACTGTCGGTGGCATATCACTTAGCGTGTTGTGAATGTTTTCAAAACCAGCATGCTGAGAGAATGTGCCGTCAGCGCATGCGGTTAACAACAACACTGTCAACACCAATCCACTACGCTTAAACATTAACTTCCTCGTGCGGGACTAGCATATGTGTCGCCAGTCTTGAAAATTCTTCTGGTGAAAGCGTTTGCGGGCGGCGAGTAGGTTCAATATTCGCGGTCTGCCAATTAATAGTAAATTTCTTTAGCGCATTGCCAAGCATTTTGCGGCGTGATTGGAATGCCGCTTTTAGTAATATTTGTAATGTGGGCGTCAGCGTTAGTGGTAGTGTTCGCGGTAACAGGCGTACTACGGTGGAGTGTACTTTGGGTGCTGGCCAAAACGCTTCCGGTGGCGCTTGTAGCACTTCTTCTACATCGTACGATAATCGCACCGACACAGTTAAACGCCCATAATCGCTGCCGCCGGGTTGCGCTAGCAGACGCATTGCTACCTCGCGTTGCAGCATTAAGTGCATATCGCGGGAACGGCAATCAGCTAACCGCAAAAGCAACGGCGTGGAAATATTGTACGGTAGGTTACCTGCCACCCGGACATTACCGCCGGCCAATAATCCGGCCAAGTCTGTACATAGTACGTCGTCTACAAGCAGGTGTAATTTTTTACCAAAACGAGTCCGAAGTCCGTCAGCTAGCTCGCGGTCAATTTCTATAGCTGTGAGATTAATCGGCGCTTGCAGCAAAGCTTCGGTAAGTGCACCGTTGCCTGGACCAATTTCAAGAAATTCCTCACCTTCCTGAGGCGCAATGTGTTTTAGCAAAGCGTTGATCAAATTTTTGTCGCGCAAGAAATGTTGACCAAAACGCTTACGCGGTACATTCATAGGGCCGCTAGCGCAACGGCAACACGCATGCTATCGGGACGTGCCTTGTTGCTGCCGGCTAATTCCGCCGCCGTGCCGTGGTCGGGTGAAACGCGCAAAAAAGGTAACCCCAAGGTTACATTAACGGTGTTGTCAAAATGAGCATACTTGATAACTGGTAACCCTTGGTCGTGATACATCGCCAGCACGCAGTCGCAATCATCACGAAAGAAAACAGTGTCGGCAGAAAAAGGGCCCTTCGCATTCACGCCCGCTTGTACCGCTCGCTCAATTGCCGGAATAATAATTCGCGTTTCTTCATCGCCCAGATAGCCACCTTCGCCGGCGTGTGGGTTGAGCCCAGTAACGGCAATGCACGGTGCGCGGTTTATGAAATGGCGCTGCATGCCGTCGTTTAATACTCTCAATGTGTTAACTAATGTCTCTTCATTAATCGCAGCAGCAACTTGTGATAGTGGTAGATGTCGTGTTGCTAGTGCTACTCGCATGGAACTACTGGCGAGCAACATTACTGGATGTGGTGCGCCGGATAGCTCGGCAATATATTCCGTTTGCCCGCAAAAATTGTAACCGGCGGTGCAGATGGTTTCCTTGCTCACCGGACCTGTAACAACGGCGTCAAAGTGCCCTTGCTGACAACCGTCAACTGCAATGTGCAGTTGCGACAATACATGAGCCGCATTCGCTGATGACAATTGTCCGGGTATGACGTCTGTTGCTGGACTGTGTAAAACCATGCGCTGTGCTGTTGAATCTGCTGCATAGTCGCTAACATCAAAAGGCACTTGCAATAATTTTGCCCGTGCCGCCAAGACATTGCTGTCACCAATGATGGTTAGTGTCGCAGGGCAATTCCCATTTAGGATGTCCAAACATAAATCCGGACCGACGCCAGCTGGGTCGCCGGTGGTAACGACGATGTGGCGGTCACTCGTTTTCTTGGTTGATAATGCCTGCATATTCCGGATCTAGCACGATAATGTGAGCGCTACCGCGCAGCTGCTCTAGCCATTCCAAACGGTTTTCAAGTGCTTTGCGTTCGTGTACGATGCCGCGCGCCCATTCTTGTGTTTTTTCGGCATTTAATTCTTGTTTGTTAATCTCGACCACTCGTACCAAATGCAAGCCAAAAGGCGACTCAATTACTGGACTAATTCCGCCTTCTTTTACAGTGGGAACGGTTGTAGCAAAATAATCTGGCAAATCGTGCACATTAAACCAGCCTAAATCGCCATTTTTTTCTACGCTTATGGAGTCAATGGAATGCTTTTGAACCAGGGCATTGAAATCACCACCCACTTCAATTTCTTTTCGCAGTTGTTCGGCAAAATCTTTTTTTTCTAAGGGCAAAAATAAATGACTGAGTTTGATGCGATCAACGCCTTCTCGCAAACTACTACGTTTAGCATCAATTAATTGGAGCAAATGAAAACCGCGAGCGGTTTCTACGATGCGACTTAATTCTCCTATCCGGAGATTTTTGGCCTCCGTTAAAAAAGGTGTCGGAATATTGTCGGATTCTCGTGCGCCTAAATCACCGCCGTTCGCCGCGTTGCCTCCATCGGAATGCGTTTTGGCAAGAGAGGCAAAATCTTCCCCCGCTATAACGCGGGCCCGTAGTGCCTCAATTTCAGTGCGTTTTTGCACTTTGTTACTTTCATCGGCGGCAATGAGAATGTGACGCAAATGATATTGACGTTTTTGTGTGGCGTCTGTCTCGGTTTGTAAAAAGTGGGTAACTTCCTCATCGCTAACTGGGGTTTGTATAAATATTTCATTGTAGTAAACCGCCTGTATTGTTATTTCATCGCGTACCGCTTCGCGGAATTTTTTCATGGTTATACCAAAACGTTCTTTTACTTTTTGTGCCAGCGCTGCACCGTCCGCAATTTCCCATTCTGCGCGTAATTCGGCCAGTCGTCGTTCCACAGCATGGTCGGGAATGGCAATGCCCAGCAGGCGTGCACGTTGCAGTTGCAGACGTTTTGCGATTAATGATTCAAGAGCGTTGCGGGATGCCTCTTCAAAGCTGAGTGTGTTGCCATTTTGCCGCGCTATTTTGAGAATATTAGCGGCTTCGCGCTCGGCTTGCAGGCGACTGATGCTGTCGTTGTTAACCACCGCTATAATAGAGTTGATTTTTTTATCAGCTATTGCCATTGGTGCCGATATGACTGCCGACACAATCCACACTAAAACTAGATTTTTCATTTTTTAATTATAATCTCCGTTTGTATTACAAACACAATTATCGCCATGAACATTCAAGACAAAATTTTTGAGCAAATTAGTAACAGCCCTGTAGTGTTGTACATGAAAGGGTCACCCAATTTTCCACAGTGCGGGTTTTCATCGGTTGCCGTAGAAATACTAAAACGATGTGGCGTTACCAATATGATAACTGTTGACGTGCTGGCAGATCCTGATATTCGCCAAGGCATCAAAGAATATTCCAACTGGCCTACGGTTCCGCAACTTTACATCAATGGCGAATTCGTCGGTGGTGCCGACATTGTGCGCGAAATGTATGCTTCCGGAGAATTGGCTAAGATGCTGTCGTCGGAAGTAACAGACGACACGCCAACAAGCGAATAAAGTTAATTTAATGTAGTGTGCTGGATTAATTGCTGGTACTTTCAACTGTTAATATTTCACGACGACGCTTAATTTGCCGTTCAATTTCTTCCGGTGCAGTGCCGCCAACATGATTTCTTGCCTGCACTGCGTATTCTGCACTTAGCACCTCCAGTGCACCCGCGTCGGCTTGCGGTACGTGCTGTTGCAACTCTTTTAGTGTCATTTCTTCCAGCCGCGTTCCTGTAGTGGACAGTGTTTTTATAATGGTGGCGACAACATCGTGTGCTTGGCGAAACGGTAAGCCTTGCTTTACTAAGTAGTCAGCCAGTTCTGTTGCCGTCGGATAACCCGCTTCCAGTAGTGTGCGCATGCGTGCTACCTTGACATTAATCGCGCTGACCATTGCGGCAAAAATATCTGTGCATTCTTGCACCGTGTCAGCACAATCAAAAACCGGTTCCTTGTCTTCCTGATTATCTTTGTTGTAGGCTAACGGTTGGGATTTCATTAGCATCAACAATGCGGTAAGACTGCCGGTAACTCGCCCGCACTTGCCGCGAATGAGTTCTGGCACGTCAGGGTTTTTCTTTTGCGGCATGATGGATGAGCCGGTGCAAAAAGCGTCCGCCAGCGTAATACAGCCAAACGCTGGTGATGACCACAAAATCACTTCTTCGCAAAAACGTGATAAGTGCATCATCAAAATAGCAGCAGCGGAAGTGAATTCAATAGCAAAATCACGATCGGAAACGGCGTCCATAGAATTTTCACATAACCCATCAAACGCGAGTGCCGTAGCAACTTGTTGTCGGTCAATTGGATGCCCTGTGCCGGCTAGTGCACCCGCGCCTAGCGGTAGGATATTCACGCGTCGACGACAGTCAGCAAAGCGTGCGCTGTCACGGTTTAGCATGTCTTCATAAGCCAGCATATGATGGGCAAAAGATATTGGTTGCGCCACTTGCAAGTGCGTCATTCCTGGCATAAGCGTATTCACATGTTGTTCCGCCTGCGTTAACAGGGCGCATCGTGCGTCGGAAAGGCTTTTTTGCAGCATATCAATACGCGCCCGCACAAACAGCCGCAAGTCAGTTGCCACTTGGTCATTGCGAGAACGTGCTGTGTGTAACCGTTTACCTGCATCACCGGATAATTCAACAAGGCGCCGCTCAATATTAAAGTGGACATCTTCGTCTTCTTCCCGCCAATCAAAGCGGTTGTCTTTGATTTCTTCTAAAATAGTATTGAGCCCCGTTTTGATGGCATCGCCGTCGCTGTCACTGATGATTCCCTGATTTTGCAGCATAGTGGCGTGTGCCAGTGAACTGACAATGTCATGTTCAGCTAGACGATAATCAAAGCGTACTGACGCATTAAATTTAGCCACACGGGCGTCCAGCGGTGCGCTAAACAGTGCTGACCATTTCTTTTTTTTATTTGTCATAGTGAAATTATACGTCTCTGACTCAAGGCTGACGGCGTGCCCATTTCATCAGGCTGTCTTGAAATTGTTTAGCCTGGTTGTTATTTTGCTCTTCTGTTAGGCAAATAAAAAGTATATCTTGCCCAGCTTCATCGCGCAAAAAACCAGCAATAGATTTTACAGCCGCCAATGAGCCGGTTTTGAGATGGCCTTGCATAGGTAATTTTTTTAGACGTTTTCGTAATGTGCCATCTATTCCTAAAACGGGCAGGGAGGCAATCATTTCTGCGCGTAGTGGATGTGCCCACAAGTATTGCAGTAGTATTGCTATTTGCGCTGGCTGCACTCGCGTTTGTCGTGATAAGCCGCTGCCGTTGTCAACAAAAAAGCCACCACCACTTATACCTCGTTCCGCCGCCCATTGATGAAAAGCCTCACGTGCTGTTGCTAAAGTGCGTGAGGTATTACTGTCGGCTAGCGATAAAAATAAATTTCGGGCAATAACATTGTTGCTGAATTTGTTCATGCTGGTGATAGCTTGTGACAGCGGCGGGGACTCAAAAACTGTCAGCGTAACAGCCGTTGGCGGAACTTTTTCAATTCGCCACTGTCCGTTCCATTTTCCGCCCAACTGCTTCCACAGTGCACCAAAAACACCAGCGGCATTTGCTTCGTGGCTGAGTGCACTTATGTAAAAAGATTGTTGTCCACAACGCGGAGGAAAAATGCCTTTGAGTGATACGGTAATGCGAGTTTCGTTTCCTAGGTATCGCTCGCGAATTTTGTTGCGCCATGAAGAACATCTTCCCTTACCAGGGCGCAATTGATTATCAATGACAATATTGTCGTTAGGCGGATCAACATAAACGTGGATTTTTTTTTCTTGTGGTTGTAATACTATCTGTTGGGCATTGAAATTGACCGCCAGTGCACCGGCGCCAGCATTGTAAGACTTGAGCGGTGCACCGTCAAACGCTGAGGCGATGTGCGGTGGCAGATTAAAAAATGTGTTGTCAATTACCAATTGTCCATTAATCGTATGCAGCCCACGGTTACGTAAGTCGTGCAACAAAAGAAAAAAGTTTTCCAGTGTGATTTGTGGGTCGCCGCTACCAATGAGATACAAATCTCCTTGTAATATGCCGTCTTTAATTGCGCCGGTATGTGCAAATGTGGTTTCCCATCGGTGTGCGTGTCCGAGTAAATCAATGGCCGCCACTGTGGTGAAAATCTTGACTGCTGACGCAGGATTAAATGCTTTTTCCGCCTGATACGACAATAACGGTTTGTCGTCTCCCACCCGTTGAATAACAATGCCAATTTTGTCGGTGCGGATGCGGTGTTTTTTTGCGAGTTGTTGAATGTCACGCGGCAACGGCGCGGCATTAACAGAAAAAACTGTTAGTGCTAGCAATCCTAGCAATAACCGGCAATAAAACAAACGAGAAAAAATAATCATGCGGAAGCTAGCGCTCAAGAGAATAAAAATGATGTGGAATAACATGATTTTTTCAGAAATGATAATTTTTTGAAGGGGGAATAAACTCTGCGTTTTATATTTTTTATCATACTATTTCGGTGACTCAATGTAGGTAGTTTTATGGGAGGCTATTATTTGGTTGTGTATGGACAGTTAGCCGTCTATGTTTATGCCAGAATAGCCCACCAAAACTAATTTAAATACGTGCCCTTTGTCATCTATGTGTAGACGTACCGGCAGGAAATTTAGTGCTGGTGCTAACCAAAGTATACGCTCGCCGCGCTCACTGTGGCGGCGTAATGGCACCGCTTGCATCGTTCCCGCGCCGGTTTGCACGTCTTCTGCTGTTCCCGCTGTGTAGTTGTATGTTTTAAGCCGCCAGCCGTTGGTAGTTGGCGTTTTTCCGTCCACGACTCGCCCTAGTACGTAGGAACGATACAGTGCGGTTAGATAATCAAACAGTGGTGCTTCCGTCTGCTCTTCGCGATTGTCATCACCGCGTTGGAGCAATAATGTGTCGGTGACTTCGTTAAACACTGCTGATTGCGGTTTTTTCTTTCCGCGGGTTTCGCTATAGCGATGCATTTGCAGTCCGTGAATTTCATCTAATCTCCCTTGGCTTTCACGATTAACATCGCCGTGTAAAAGTTTGGCTAGACCGACGGAGGCAGCATGGCTGCGTAGCGTATAGGTGCCATCTGCTGCGGGCATAAAAGTGTCGGTTGTGTTGGCAATTTTGATATCGTTATAAAAAAAATCAAAGCGTAACGTAACCGCCGTCGGAGTTTGAGCTGTGGCAATTGCTGATAACACACAAGTTATTGTCGTCATTGCAGCTAACCACAGATGTCGCATCATGTCGCCAACAAATCGGCTAATACTGCTGGATATAGCCGGTGTTCTTCCGCTAGCACTCGCGCTGCTAGCGTGTCGGCGGTATCGTCAACTCGCACCGGCACTTTTTTCTGGGCGATAATGCCGCCGGCGTCTATTTCTTCTATAACCCAATGTACGGTGCAGCCGTGTTCTTTCTCTCCCGCCGCCAAGGCGCGTTCATGCGTGCGTAACCCGGGGAAATTTGGCAGTAATGACGGATGAATATTAACTATGCGCCCGGCAAAAGATTGCACTATGGTTGGAGTGAGTATGCACATAAAGCCGGCTAAGGCGATTATTTTTGGCGCAATGGCTTGCAATAATTCCACCAATTTTTCTTCAAATTCAGCAACGACGGAAAAATCTGCTGCCGCCACTACGTAGGTGTCTATACCGGCTTTTTGTGCAATATCTAAGCCGCTGGCGTTGGGGTCGTCACTGATGACGGAGATGACTTGCGCACCAACAGGCGATTTCAAAATGGCTTGTAAATTGCTTCCACGCCCGGAAATTAGTACAACCAAGCCTTCACCCATAGAACTCACGATTCAAAGAGCACGTGTGGTTTGCCACTGTTGGCAACAACTGTGCCCAGCCGCCATGCCGTTTCACCGTTTTCTTGCAAGCAGGAGAGGGCAAGCGACGATTTTTTTTCGGCAACCACAGCGACCATGCCAATGCCGCAGTTAAAGACCCGCCACATTTCATCTTCACTAATTTCTCCAGCCGTTTTTAGCCAGTTAAATAATCTCGAACGTGGGTGAGCGGCAGTATTAACTTGTGCCGCAGTATCTTGTGGCAGTGTCCGTGGGAGATTTTCCACCAAGCCACCGCCGGTAATGTGTGCTAATCCGTGTAGCTGACAAACTGCCGACAGCGCGCCGATACTTTGACAATATATACGCGTAGGGTACAGTAATTCTTCATGCAACCATTTTTGCTCAGATTCTATTGGTGGTGTTTGTTTGAGAATATGGCGGATGAGTGAATAACCATTGCTGTGGGCGCCGGAAGATGCTATGGCAATAAGTGCATCGCCAACTTGTACCGCTTGTGGGCGAATAATCGCTGATTCGTCAACCATGCCCACTGCAAAACCAGCAACGTCAAATTTGTCTGTGTCATAAACGCCGGGCATTTCGGCAGTTTCGCCACCAACTAGTGCGCAGTTGGCTTGCCGACAACCTTCGGCCACGCCTGTTACCACGCGGGCTGCTGCCGTCGGTGATAATTTTCCACAGGCGTAATAATCTAAAAAAAAGAGCGGCTGTGCGCCGCCGCACAAGAGGTCGTTTACACACATTGCCACCACGTCAATACCTGCTGTCTCCAGCCGGTCGTGCTGGGTAAGCAATTCTACTTTGGTGCCCACTCCGTCGGTGGATGCCATCAGCACTGGATTTTTGATGTTTGCTGGTGGTCGCAAAGCGGCAGCAAAACCGCCCAACCCAGACAGTAGCGCGGCACCTTTGGTTGCTAGTGTCTGTTCTCCCGCCGCAATATGCGGCCGCAAGCGCGACACTAATTCGTTGCCAGCGTCAATATCCACTCCGGCAGTGCGGTATTTATTTGTTTCGTTCATCGTTTCTGCGGTATTATTATAGATTTTAACCCACGCACGCTTGTCTGACGATGAATACTTTCCGATTATTTGTTTTTACTGCCGTTGGTGGCATGTTATTATGGCTATTGAGTGCTGCCGGCTCAGTGTTAGCACCATTCTTACTGGGAGCGGTTATCGCCTACATTTTGTCGCCGTTGGCAAATAAAATGGAGGCTAAAAATATTAAGCCCGCATTGTCGGCGGCGTTGCTGGTTTTACTGGTTTTTGTTTTTCTTTTGGCGTTGCCGTTGGCATTAATTCCGGTAATTATTTCGCAATTGGCAGGCATTATCGCCTTGTTACCCGAATTGGTAGAGCGTGCTGGTGGTTGGTTGGGCGATGCACAGCCGTATGTGGTGGAACAGTTGCAGGTGTTGGATTTGACTGATGTTGCCCGTCAAGCTGCAGGTACCATAGAAGCCAAAGATGCCGCTGGCGTGGCAAGTGCTATTGCCAACTTTTTTGGAAAAGGACTGGCGGCAGTGGTGGGCTTTTTTTCGCTGTTACTTATTACACCACTCACGGCTTTTTATTTTTTGTGCGACCGAAAAATTATTGCCGGCGAACTTACCGATTCGTTGCCACCGCGATGGCGCGATAAAACCTTGCTTGTTTTGCAGGATTTAGACAATGTGTTGGGCGAATTTTTGCACGGTCAACTGCTGGTAATGTTGGTGATGGGCAGTGTCTATAGTTTGGTTCTAAGCATTGCCGGGCTGGATTTTGCTATAACAATTGGTCTTGTAAGCGGTATGTTGGTGTTTTTGCCCTACGTGGGTTTTATTATCGGGCTGGTGCTAGCAACCGTGGCGGCCATCGGGCAATTTGAATCTTGGGCTAATTTAGTGTTGTTGTGGTTGTTGATGGGAGCTAGCACAGCATTAGAAAGTTTTTTTATTACGCCATGGCTAGTAGGTGAACGTATCGGGCTACATCCGGTTTTTGTACTGTTGGCGGTGCTGGTGATGGGTAGTTTGCTTGGATTTGTCGGTGTGTTGGTGGCATTGCCGCTAGCAGCGGTTTTGCTGGTACTTTCTCGTCATCTGCGGCGGTATTATATTGAGAGCGATTTTTATGGGCGGAATTCATAGCAAGCTGCTGCCATTTGCGCCGCCGCCGCCTGAATTTGATGATTTTGTGGAAGGGGAAAACCGTCAGGCGCTGCGAGCGGTGCGGGCGCTGATTAATAACCAATCTTCAACACAGTCAGTGTATTTATGGGGTGGCGGTGGCTGTGGAAAAACATATTTATTGCGGGTGGCTGTAACCGCAGCGCGGCGCAACGGAGGGCGCGCTTTCTTTTGTGCGGGTGACGTTGATATACCGCCACCGATGCCGGGGTTTTTGGCGACAGATGATATTCACTTGCTCAATGCTACCTCTGCACTGAGCTTGTTTGATTGGTTTAATGTACTGCGGCAAGATAGTGGCTACTATATTTTGGCTTCCGGTGACGCGCCAGTAAATCAAATAACGTCCATTGGTAGCGAGTTGGCAGCACGGCTGGCTGCTGGCTTGGTATTTCATTTGCGTGAGCTGTCCGACGATGAAAAAGGTAGAGCGCTGGCGCGTTATGCTGAACGCCGCGGCTTTGTTTTACCTCAAGGAGTGTCAGCGCTTTTTCTTACTCGTCTGCCGAGAGATATGACAAGTTTAATTACGGCACTGGTTGATTTGGATCATTTTTTGTTGAATAAACAAAAGCCACTTACATTGTCGCTGGCGCATCAATGGTTGAAACACTGGCATAGCGATGGTGCTCTATCTGATTAACCGCAAACGATAGTTGCACATTATTTATTTTTTGCGCAGAAGTAAGAGATACACGACTTTCATTTTTCTAAAATTAGGGTTGCAAAATGAGAGGTAATAAAAAACAATTTAGCTAGGAAATAAAAATGCCATTACCTTCTTCCATATGAGCGACGACACATGCGACAGTGCTGCCATTTTTGCGTAGCGAGGCGATTACTTTTTTTGTGGCGGTAGGAGCGCAGGCAATAAGCAATCCGCCGGCAGTTTGTGGATCGGTGAGCAAAGTGCGTTGCCATTGCTCAAAATTACCATGGATGTCATTGCCGTAACTTTGCCAATTACGTGTTGACGCTCCGGTTGCTGCACCATCTTGTGCTAGTTGGCGCGCACGTTCAAAACATGGTACCGCTGCTGAATTTAAATGCGCTTGACAGTTTGAAGCTTTGCACATTTCTAACATGTGTCCCAGCAAGCCAAAACCGGTTACGTCGGTCATGGCGTGAACACCGTCAATGGTTGCTAATTCTGTACCGGCACTGTTGAGTTGAGTCATACTTTCCACCATTTGCGCATAATCACTTTCGGTCAATTCGCTCTTTTTGTGCGCGGCACTCATCAACCCGACGCCCAAAGATTTTCCCAGTATTACGGTATCGCCGACTTTTGCGCCGCCATTAGTGAGAATGTGATTTGGGTGTGCTTGCCCCAGCACTGCCAGTCCATATAGCGGTTCCGCTGTGTCAATGGAATGTCCGCCGGCAATCACTACTCCCGCTGCTCGGCAAGTTTCGCGACCGCCAGCCAATATATTTGCGATATCCTTTGAAGAAATTTTGTTGCGTGGCATGGCAGTAAGTGCTAGTGCGAGCAATGGGCGCGCTCCCATCGCATAAATGTCGGATAGTGCATTGGTGGCGGCAATACGACCAAAGTCGCGCGGGGAATCTACCATTGGAGCAAAAAAATCGGCAGTGGCGGCGATAGCGCAATCATTATTTAACTGCCACACGGCAGCATCATCGGCGCCATCCGAACCCACCAGTAGTGCCTCCGGTGTGTCCATAGGCGCTATTATGCCGGCTTGATCAAGAATGTCACGTAATTGACGTGGGGCTATTTTGCAACCGCATCCGCCAGTGGTGGCTAATGTCGTTAAGCGCGTTTTATAATCTGTGGTCATGAATTATCCTTGGCATGGATTTGACGAAATTATAGATGTTCGTTCACCAAAAGAATATACCGAAGATTGTATTCCGGGTGCGGTTAATCTTCCGGCGCTTTCTGATGCTGAGCGCGCTGCCGTTGGCACCATGCACAAAAATTCGCCATTCGCCGCTCGTCGTTATGGTGCTGGGTTGTTGGCAGCTAATTTGGCGGCATACTTGCAAACGCATATGCTGGAGCGTCCAGCAACGTGGCGGCCTTTGGTGTATTGTTGGCGCGGAGGTCAGCGCAGTGGGGCTGTAGTAGATGTGTTGCAACGCATTGGCTGGAAAGCACAGCAGTTATCGGGCGGTTATAAAGCGTACCGGCACGAAATAATCAATGGCATTGCACTGCTTGCGGCGCGTCCGTCGTGGCGAGTGCTTACCGGTAAAACCGGCGTTGGCAAAACGCGCCTATTAGCGGTGTTGCGTCAATTGGGCGCTACGGTCGTGGACTTAGAGGCACTTGCCGAGCACCGTGGTTCAGCTTTTGGTAGGTTGAGCGAGCAGCCATCTCAGCGTCAATTTGAGAGTCGGTTGTTTACAGCATTGATAAATTTGCCAACTGATGGACCAGTATTTGTAGAGGCGGAAAGCCGTAAAATCGGTTGTATTCACTTGCCGCAGCCATTGCTGATTGCCTTGCGAGCCGCTCCCACTATGCAAATTAAGGCTGAATTGATATACCGCACAACACATATTATTAATGATTATCAGGAAATGAGAGAAGATGCCGCCTTTGCCTCTGCTATGGAAGTTGTTGGCAAATATATGGAGCGACAGCGGCTCGCACAGTGGTGTAGGTGGCAGCAAGCTGGAGAGTGGGAACAACTGGTGGCTGATTTACTGGTGTCGTTTTATGATGTGGGTTACCGACAATCACTCAGTACTAATTATGCGGCCACTGGTGATTGTTACCATGTTAACCCCAATGACAATGAATCGCTGGAAGAGGTGGCGCGGGCACTTATTGCCCATAGCACTACTCAACATTTCAGCAGTGATAAGATAGAGGTATGTTAATCGCTTCTACTTTATCTGCTGTTACTAATGCTCGTCTTACGATGACACAACGGCAGCGATTGCGTCCTCATGTTGGTAGAGTGGTCGCGTTGGAAGCTGGAACTTTGCGGTTATGTTTTCGTCTGAATGCTGATGGATGTTGTCATCCTTTATCGTCGCTGGTGGAGGCAGATGTCACCATGCGTTGGCAGCCAGCAGCTGCCGGTAAGCATTTTCATGTTGCTGGCGATGCAGCACTGTTGCGGGATGTAGGTGATGTGTTGCAGGAAGCATTGCCGCAATGGAACGATTTGCCAGGTGGTGAAGATGGTGTTACAGCAAAAGGGTTGCGGCGAGCAGGTGGTGTGTTGTCACGACAATGGGCACAACTGGCACCAAATGCTGTTGCCGTTAATGACTTTAATGATCAAGTTCGACAATTTGAACGGCGTTGCCGAAAATTGACTCAAACGGTGGCTACAGTAGAATCCGCATATGACTGAGCGCGTTATTAAAAAATATTCTAATCGGCGGTTGTACGACACTTTACAAAGTCGCTATATCACCTTAAATGAACTCAAAGCAATGGTAGTAAACGGCGAAAAGTTCCGTATTTGCGAGTCTAAAACCAACGAAGATCTTACATGTGCTACGCTTTTACAGGTGTTGCTGTCCGAAGAAGGCGACAAAAAACCAGTGTTTTCAGAAAGCAGTCTGCGCAATCTGGTGGTCTTTATGAATGGCCCGATGCGAGGACCTATGTCTATTTATTTGGAGCAGTGCTTGCCAATTTTTGTGGAAGCGCAAAGCAAGCTGGAAGAAAGATTTGGTTCGTCACTGGGAGCTTCCGAAATAGAAAATATCGCCGTTTTGCAAAGCAAAATGACGCGACAGATATTGGAACAATATGTGTTTCACGGGATTGAAAATTTTCTTGGTGCGCAACAGCAAATGCAGCAGAACATGAAAGACATGATGACAGGAAATATGTTTGGAATGCCTAATTTTTTCAAGCCTCCAGATAAGGAATAGCTGCAGAATTGCGACAAATAAAGAGCAACCTACTGCTTTTGAATGTTAGCGATTCCAACAATACCGATTTGCGTCGTTCCTTCAAATGATTACCTTTATTCACCTAGCTTTATTGAGTGTAGGTAGAATGAGTGTTTGTTTCTTATAATCGTGGGGCGCAGAGCATTTTTCATACTTATGAGTGGTAACGATACAGCGGATTTTGGCTTTTCTGACGTGGCAGCGGATCGCAAAGCGGCGCTGGTGGGTAGTGTTTTTTCACAAGTTGCGCCGTACTATGATCGGATGAATGATGTTATGTCATTGGGGCTGCATCGGTTATGGAAAAATGCTGCTGTTGCAGTTGCCGCCGTTCGTCCGGGAATGAAAGTGTTGGATCTGGCTTGTGGCAGTGGTGATTTGGCGGCACGGTTGTTGCCACAAGTGGCACCGCATGGAAAAGTAACATTAGCAGATATCAACGCTAATATGTTAGCTGGAGCGCGTGCGCGGCTGCGTGGTCATTTGGATGCACGTTATACCCGCTGTAATGGCGAGTCATTGCCATTTTCCTCTTGCAGCTTTGACCGCGTACTTATTGGTTTTGGCTTGCGTAATGTTACGCAGCGCGAGACAGCGCTTGCTGAAATGTACCGCGTGTTGCGCCCTGGCGGATTGTGTCTGATTATGGAGTTCTCTCCGCCACAAGGGATATTGGCGCCGTTACAGCGTCATTATCTGACCGCTATTCTGCCGCGATTGGGAAAACGCATTGCCAACGACACCGATAGCTACCGTTATTTGGGTGAGTCTATTTTACGTTTTCCTGACCGTCACCGATTGAGCTCCATGATGGAAGTTGTCGGATTTTCGCGAGTGCAATGGCTTAATGTTGCCGCTGGGGCAGTCATGTTGCATTACGGTCGTCGGCTTTCCTAATTGAGATTGAACACAAATATGACGGCTTTGCTTTCAGCACCACTTAAAGATTTGGAGCAGCGCATAGTAGGCGCGTTTGCCGATATTGAGGCATGGTTACGTGAGGCGTTTATACAGAATCCGCCAGTGTTTTACAGTTCGGTAGACTTGCGCAACAACGGGCAAAAAATCGTGTCCGTAGATACGAACGTATTTCCTGGTGGATTTAATAATTTGCCATTGGCAAGTTATCCGTTGGCTGCGGAAGCGCTACGGCGGCAGGTGGGGCGGCTAGAGCGATGTGATTCTGTGCTATTGATTCCCGAAAATCACACTCGCAATTTGGCTTATTTGGACAATGTTGTAGTGTTGAAACACTTGTTTGAATCGGCAGGAATCAATGTGCAATTGGGGCGGCTAGATGGCGAAACGTTAACGCTTGTTTCCCAGAGTGGCGCCAGTGTATCAATGTTGCCGGTGGAAAGAGAAGGGGGGCTTTTGCGTTGCGGCAACGTCACTCCGTGCGTGGTGGTACTCAACAACGATTTGTCGGCGGGATTGCCACCGATGTTGCGCGATTTATCTGTTCCTATCATGCCGCCGCTGAAAATGGGTTGGATAACACGGCGGAAATCGGCGCATTTTCATCAATACCGCCGTGCCGCTGAAGAGCTGGCGGCGTTGCTCAATGCTGATGCTTGGTTGTTGAGCGCAGATTTTTCAGTCTGTCACAAAGTAGATTTTCAACGTCGTGAGGGAATGGAATGTCTTGCCGTGTCGGTAGAGGAAACCTTACGACAGATTAGCGAAAAATATCGTCAACACGGTGTTACGGACGAGCCTTTTGTAGTGCTCAAAGCTGATGCCGGCACGTACGGAATGGGAATTATGTCGGTGCGCCATGCGGACGAGGTATTTAATTTAAACCGCCGTCAGCGTAATAAGATGTCGGTAGGAAAAGAAGGCGCGGTTGTCCGTGATGTACTTATTCAAGAAGGCGTCAATACGTTGGATGATGTGGGCAGTGCGCCTGCTGAGCCAGTAGTCTATATGGTAGGTGATAGCGTGGTGGGCGGATTTTATCGTGCTAACAAAACGCGTGGGCGGGATGAAAATCTCAATAGTCGCGGCATGTCTTTTTCGCCGTTACCATTTCAAGCAACTTGTGCGCCGTCTACCTCTACTGCCGATGATGCTGGCAAGCGCTTGTATGTGTACGGCGTTATTGCCCGCTTAGCCGGTTTGGCTGCGGCACGCGAGTTGGAGGCAGCGAATTTAACATGAGCATTACCAAACATCGGCCAATGGCCGTTGTGGATATGGGGTCTAATGCGGCACGGCTTCTAGTCGGAGAATTAAATGAGAAGCAAAACATAATTCAGCACTCATTTATACGGGTGCCTATTGCGCTTGGGCGGTATAGTTATGGCAAGGACGGGAATGTTCCAGAAGCCGCGCAGGCGGTAATGATTGACACTTTAAATGGTTTACGATTGCTTGCCCGCTCAATGAAGGCGTCACATTGTCGTGTTGTTGCTACTGCCGCTGTGCGCGATTGCGAAAACCGCCAGGCATTACAATCGGTGGCTTTTAAGCAAACCGGCTTGCGCATTGAGGTATTGAACGGGGCAGAGGAGGCTGCTATTGTTGGTGCTTTTGTCTCACGGAAGTTCTCGCGTGCCAGTACCGTGCTTAACGTGGATGCTGGTGGTGGCAGCACGGACTGTTCCATTATTGTTGACGGAAAAATTATCGTCGCCGCTTCTTTTGACGTAGGTACTGCTCGTCCGAGGTGTGGGACGGTGGTGGAAAAAAAACGGCTTGCTGTCTGGTTGCGCCGGCACACGGCAGAACGGAAGTTAACCGCCGTCGCCAGCGGGGGAGGAGCGCGTTCTTTGGTAGATATTTGCGGTAGCATTACTGATGATAAGCTAGCCTACTTTATTATGGCAGCTCAAAAAATGACACCTTCCAAACGTGCTACCACTTTTAATTTAACATTGGATAAGGCACACAAAATCGTGTCAGCGGCACGTATCTGTCAACACGTTTTACAAGCTGTCGGCGTAATGGAATTGAAAACGATTCAAGGTGGTTTGGGAGAAGCGGTGCTGACGGAGATGCTGTTGACATCAGGTAAGTGTGGAGCGTTGTTAACGTAAAACTTAACATAAAATCATCCATGACAGGATGAAGAAAATGGGAGATAGAAATTTTATACAGCCGTAAAAAGCATTGATTTAGTGTAATTTGTAGGTTTTTTGGGTAACTAATCAAACATATCCGTAGATTTTGCCGAAAAAATGTGCTGTTTGGATAGTTAACCTTAACCTCGGCGGAGTGCCTCTAACGGCAGTATCGTTATTGAGTAATCAAAACATAAGAGTGAAAAGGTATTAAAAATAATAAGGATACGAACTTGATGATAATAGCTATTACAAAGTTGTAGGCAGAATTATATTTTTATAGGGAAGGAGTTTTTGTTATATAATAAGAAGCTTGGGAGGGGTTCCCGAGCGGTCAAAGGGACCAGACTGTAAATCTGGCGGCTCAGCCTTCGCAGGTTCGAATCCTGCCCCCTCCACCGCAAGGAACTTCCTTTTGAAAGAAAATTTATTGTGAATCAAATTATAGATGAAACAGCAAGTTATCAAGGATGTGTTGGCGCAACGGTCGTTTGTTGGCGGGTGTAGCTCAATGGTAGAGCGTAAGCCTTCCAAGCTTGATGTGAGGGTTCGATTCCCTTCACCCGCTCCAGATAGTGGCGCTCGCCATGTCGGCCCATGTAGCTCAGTGGTAGAGCGTTCCCTTGGTAAGGGAGAGGTCGCCAGTTCAATCCTGGCTATGGGCACCATGTGGAAGTTGATGAGGCTGAGGCTTGAGAAGTTGATGAAATCAGCCGCTGTTAAAATGTTATTGACGGGTCGGATACACCGACCGTTCATTGTTTTCCATATTTTGTGAGGAGAAAGAAAGATGGCAAAAGATAAATTTGAACGAACAAAGCCGCATTTGAATGTAGGCACGATAGGTCATGTAGATCACGGAAAGACAACACTGACGGCGGCGTTGACGACGATATTGTCTAAAGAGTATGGCGGTGAGGCGCGTGGTTATGACCAGATAGATAATGCTCCAGAAGAGAAAGCGAGAGGGATAACGATTAATACGTCGCACGTAGAGTATGAAACGGCAAATCGTCACTATGCTCATGTGGATTGCCCGGGTCACGCAGATTATGTAAAAAACATGATAACAGGAGCGGCGCAGATGGATGCGGCGATATTGGTGGTGAGTGCTGCTGATGGTCCGATGCCACAAACGCGCGAGCACATATTGTTGGCTCGTCAGGTTGGTGTGCCGCGTATTGTGGTGTATTTAAATAAAGCGGATATGGTGGATGATGAGGAATTATTAGAATTGGTAGAAATAGAAGTGCGGGAGTTGTTGACGAAATACGAATTTCCTGGAGATGACACTCCGATAGTTACCGGTTCAGCGTTGAGAGCTTTGGAAGGTGAGGATAGTGATATAGGTTTGGGTTCAATTCGGAAATTAGCGGAAGCATTAGATACGTATATTGAAGAGCCGGAGCGAGCGGTAGACGGTGCATTTTTAATGCCAGTAGAAGACGTATTTTCTATATCGGGTCGTGGAACGGTGGTGACCGGTCGGATAGATCGTGGGAAGATTAAGGTAGGAGAAGAAATAGAGATAGTAGGGATACGAGATACGGCAAAGACGATATGTACGGGAGTGGAGATGTTTCGTAAGCTGTTGGATGACGGTCAGGCGGGCGATAACGTAGGCTTGTTGTTACGAGGGACGAAGCGAGAAGAGGTAGAGCGAGGCCAGGTGATGGCGAAGCCGGGTAGTATTCTGCCGCACAAGAAGTTTGAGGCGGAAGTGTATGTATTGAACAAGGAAGAAGGTGGTCGCCACACTCCATTTTTCCAGGGATACAGCCCACAGTTTTATTTTCGGACGACGGATGTGACAGGAGCGGTGAGGTTGAAAGAGGGAGTAGATATGGTGGTTCCGGGAGACAACGTATCGTTAACGGCGGAGTTGATAACGTCAGTCGCGATGGAAGAAGGTTTGCGTTTTGCGATACGGGAAGGTGGCAAGACCGTGGGTGCTGGTGTCGTTACTAAAATCTTGGAATAATGCGGATGAATAAAAAACAGGCCAATAGCTCAATCGGTAGAGCGACGGTCTCCAAAACCGTAGGTTGGGGGTTCGATTCCCTCTTGGCCTGCCGTGGGATATTATGACATCGGCGGAAAAAATTAAGCTGTGGGCGTCTGCCGTTTTGGTAATTGGCTCCGTTTATGTTGCCGGCTATGAAATTAGTTCAGGTCAAGCGGCAGCACGTGTTGGTGTTTTGACTGTTGGATTGATGTTGGCTGCGACGTTAGTTGGTTTTTCCGATTCGGGGAAGGCGTTTTTTGCATTTGCGCGTTCTGCTGGTGTGGAAGTGCGCAAGGTGATTTGGCCTTCACGACAAGAAACGGTGAGAACTACCGGTGTAGTAGTGATGTTGGTTAGTCTTGTGATGCTGTTTTTGTGGGTAGTTGATTTTATTTTAAGTAAAATGTTGGATATTTTGGCACGCTAATGAATGATATCGCTGAAAATATTGTTGAGAAAAAATGGTATGCTGTGCAGGTTTTAGTCGGTTACGAAAAATCTGTAAGAGAGAACCTTCTGGAGCGTATTGATCAACACGATCTTGGTGGCTACTTTGGCGATGTTTTGTTGCCGGTAGAAAATACCTTGGAAATTCGCCAAGGAAAAAAGAAAATGACCGAGCGAAAATTGTATCCGGGATATTTGTTTTTGGAAATGTGTATGATTCCTGAGTGTTGGCATTTGGTGCGAAAGACACGGCGTGTAGGCGGATTTATTTCTGGTACCAATGAAGAGCCAGCAGCTTTAGCGCTGGATGTTGTAAGTAAAATTCACCGGCAGATGCAAGATAGTATAGAGAAAGGACCGGTTATTCGGGCGCAATTTGCAACGGGTGATCAAGTTCGGATTAAAGAAGGACCTTTTAGTGATTTTTCTGGTACGGTTGATAGCGTTAATGCTGAGAGAAGTCGGCTGACAGTTATGGTGATGGTTTTTGGACGCTCTACTCCGGTGGAGCTGGATTTCGGTCAAGTGGACAAAATATAACATGGGTAAAAAAGTCGTTGGTCTTATTAAATTGCAAGTCCCAGCTGGCGCGGCTACTCCGGCACCGCCAATAGGTCCGGCACTCGGTCAGCGTGGGCTTAATATTCAAGATTTTTGCAAGTCATTTAATGCGGCGACGGAAAGTAGTGAAAAAGGAATTCCTTTGCCGGTAATTATTACGTGCTACGAAGATCGTACATTTTCTTTTGTAGTCAAAAAGCCGCCGATGTCGGTGTTAATCAAAAAGTCATTAGGGTTGGAAAAGGGGAGCGGTAAGCCGCACATGGAAAAAGTGGGTAAGCTTACTCGCGCTGCCGCTGAAGAAATTGCGCGAGGAAAAATGTCGGATTTGAATACTGCTGATTTAGACGCGGCAGTGCGTGAAGTGGCAGGCACTGCGCGGAGTATGGGTGTGGAGATGGAGAATTAAAAGCATGGCAAAAATAGACAAACGATTACGCGATAAAGTTGTTCCAGAGAAAGGATGTTCGTTGGATGAAGCACTAGCTGCGGTAGTTGGTGGCAGTGGTGTGAAATTTGATGAGACTGTGGATGTCGCTGTTCATCTGGGTATAGATACAAAAAAATCCGATCAGGCAGTGCGAGGTGCAGTAGTTATGCCGGCTGGCACTGGTAAGACTGTGCGCGTGGCTGTTGTGGCCGCCGATGCGGATGCCGAATCAGCTCGTGAAGCTGGTGCTGACCGAGTGGGGTTTGAAGATTTGATTGAGGAAATTAAAGGCGGTAAAACAGATTTTGATGTTCTAATTGCTACGCCTACCTCTATGCGTCATCTGGCGGCAGCGGGCAGGGTTCTTGGTCCGCGTGGTCTAATGCCTAATCCTAAGACTGGTACCGTTGCGGCGGCACCTGCCGAGGCAGTTAAAAATGCTAAAGCTGGGCAGGTGCGTTATCGTGCTGACAAAGCGGGCATTGTGCACGCGCCAGTGGGTAAGGCGTCGTTTACGCCTGCTGACTTAAAGCGCAACATTGAAAGTCTGCTTGATTCACTCAAGCGAGCTAAACCGGCTTCCAGCAAGGGTGTGTATTTGCGTCAGCTGTCATTGTCTTCCACTATGGGGCGTTCGGTTGAGCCGGATATTGCCTCTTACCGATAAAAGGAAAACGCCGTGATTAGTCGTGAACATAAAGAAGAAATTGTTAGTGTCGTCAAAGCTCGAGTGCAAGGTGCACAGGCAGTTTTGGTTGCCGAAAACGCGGGTCTGACTGTGGCACAAATGTCACGATTTCGCCAAGATATCACTGATTCTGGCGGTGGTGCTCATGCGCAAGTTATCAAAAATACATTGGTTCGGTTAGCGTTAAAAGGTAGCAACTTTGAGCCACTGGGAGAAACATTATCAGGGCCATTGATTTATGGTATGGGCGAAGACCCAGCAATGCTGGCCAAAGTTTTTTCGCGAGCCGCTAAAGAAAACGAAAAATTTATCATTCGTGGTGGTGCTTTAACTGTCGGTGGTGTGTTGAGTGCTAACGACGTTAATGCGCTGGCTGCTATTCCTGGCCGCGAACAATTACTGGAAAATTTAGTTGGTGCTATGCAGGCACCATCAGCAACATTTGTGCGTTTACTGAGTGCTGTGCCTACTGGTTTTGTACGAGCTCTGGCAGCAGTGCGCGATAAAAAATTGGCACAATCTTAATCTATTCACCCATCACTACAACAAAAGGAGATTCTCATGAATAAAACGGAAATTATGGACGCTATTGCCTCAATGTCAGTTCTGGACCTTTCAGAACTCATCAAAGATATGGAAGAAAAATTCGGCGTGTCCGCCGCTGCGCCGGTAGCAGTTGCCGCTGCGGCATCTGGTGACGCCGCAGCGCCAAGCGAAGAAAAAACGCAATTTGACGTGATGCTGACCGCAATTGGCGACAGCAAAGTGTCGGTCATTAAAGTTGTGCGTCAAATCACCGGGTTAGGCTTAAAAGAGGCCAAAGAGCTGGTGGAAAGTGCTCCCAAAGCTATCAAAGAAGGCATTGCTAAAAGTGAAGCAGAGGAGATGGCAAAGCAGTTACAAGAAGCTGGCGCCTCTAGCGAGGTCAAGTAACATATTTTCTTTTTATCCCTGCTCGCTTATCGCTTCGGCGATGGCGGGACTTAACTTTTGTCAAAATTCTTTGGGAGTTCCGGCATGAACTTAACGTATAACGAAAAAAAGCGGCCCCGCCGTTCTTTCGCCTCGCAGTCTGCAATGACTACTATTCCGCCGCTGGTGCAGTTGCAAAAACATTCTTATGTGGGCTTTTTGCAAAAAGACACGCCGCAGAATGAGCGCGCGTTGCAGGGATTGCAAAACGCTTTTCATTCGGTTTTTCCGATTGAATCTAGTTCCGGTGCTGTCGTGCTAGAGTTTAAGCAATACGAATTGCGTGACCCAGTGTACACCGTTCAGGAATGTAAATTACGTGGCTTGACTTATCAAGCATCGGTATACGCTTTGATAGACATGGTGATGTACGATAAAAAAGGAGGTAGCGTCAAGGAAACCAAAGAAGAATTGGTGTATATGGGCGAGTTGCCATTGATGACTAACGATGGTTCTTTTGTTATCAACGGCACCGAACGCGTGGTGGTTTCGCAATTGCATCGTTCACCGGGTGTCTTTTTTGAGCATGATTCAGGGCGCAACACTACTACCGGCAAATATTTATATAACGCTCGCGTTATTCCTTATAGCGGCGCTTGGTTGGATTTTGAATTTGACAAGCGTGACGTACTATATTTTCGTATTGACCGGCGACGCAAGATGCCGGTTACTATTTTGCTCAAAGCGCTACGCTATACCAAAGAATCTATTTTGCGCCACTTTTATGAGTTTGAAAAGTTTGACTTAGGTAAAGAGCCAGGGCAAGCAACTTATCAGTTACAGGGTAAATTTTTGTTAAACGTATCTTTGCCTTTCGATATTTGTGACGCTAAAGGTAAAGTTGTGGTCAACAAGGCACAACGGATTAAAAAAATTGATGTCACTCGCCTAGCTGACAGTGAAGGCACTTTTCATTCGATCCCAGAGGCTTTTTTACATGGTCGTCGGCTTGCTGCTGACATTTTTTCTGCTGACGGCGAATTGCTAGCTAAGATTAATGCCGAGATTGATGAGGCATTGTTGGCTGATTTGCGGGGTGCAGGAATACAACAGTTGGAAACACTGTATATCAATGAATTTGATTGTGGTCCTTTTATTGCGCAGACGCTTGCATTGGACGAAAAGTTAGATGAAGACATGTCACGGACGGCTATTTACCGCATGTTGCGTCCTGGTGATCCACCTAATAATGAGGTGGTTAATAGCTATCTGGATACTGTTTTTCATGACTCTTCTGTTTATGATCTGTCTCGTGTAGGGCGGATGAAATTCAACCGCCGCCTGTATCCAGACAGACCACCTATGGAATATCGCGTTGTGCTTAGTGATCAGTCAGGCAAATCAGTGAACAAAACCGTTTCGCAAGCGGTTATGCCGCTGCTGGTTGAAACTGGCTGTTTTGCCGATAAAGACGCTGCTGCCGAGTATTTGGAATATGTAAAAAAATACGGTGGTAAGCGTCCTTTGATTGAAAACTTGACTCGTGAACAGGCAGATAAAATTGCAGCTACGTTGTCAAAGGCGCTACCTTGCGAAGTCTCTCGCCAGACTACGCTGTCGCGTTCGGATGTGCTTAAAGTGGTGAAGTATCTTGTGGATTTGCGTAATGGTAAAGAAAAAACAGATGATATTGATAGTTTGTCCAATCGGCGGGTTCGTGCTGTTGGCGAATTCATAGAAAATCACTATCGTCAGGGATTGCAGCGCGTTAATCGAGCTATTCGCGATCGCCTATCTCGTGCTGAGGTGGATGACCTGATGCCGCATAATCTTATTAGCGCCAAGGCTATTAGTTCATCAGTGGCAGAATTTTTTAATGGTAACCAATTGTCGCAGTTTATGGATCAAACTAATCCATTGTCCGAGATTACGCATAAGCGTCGCGTTTCTGCTTTTGGCGTTGGCGGTCTCAATCGCGACCGTGTTGGTTTTGAAGTGCGAGACGTACATCCTTCGCACTATGGTCGCGTTTGCCCAATCGAAACGCCGGAAGGCCCCAATATTGGTCTAATCAATTCTATGTCGTTGTATGCCAGCGTTAATGAATACGGTTTTTTGCAGACGCCGTATGTACATGTCCGAAACGGTGTGGTAACCGACAAAGTGGTTAATTTATCCGCTATTGATGAAGCTGGATGCGTTATCGCTCCGGCCACCAGTAAGCGTGATAGCAAAGGCCGCTTTGTTGATAAATTGGTTTCGGCACGACGTGACGGCGAATATATTTTGTGTTTTGCGGAGGAAGTGGATTACATTGATGTCGCACCTTCGCAAATATCTTCGGTAGCAGCGTCTTTGGTTCCCTTTATAGAACACGATGACGCCAATCGTGCCCTAATGGGATCTAATATGCAACGCCAGGGAGTTCCCTGTCTGGTGCCGGAAAAACCGCTGGTAGGTACTGGACTGGAACGTTTGGTAGTTAATGACTCAGGATCCGTTATACAGGCTGCTCGCGGTGGTGTGGTAAGTTATGTGGATAGCAATCGTATTGCTGTGAGGGCTGCGGCCAAGGAGATTCGCTCCGGCGAAAGTGGCGTGGATATTTACAATTTGTTCCGTCATACGCGTTCTAATCAAAATACCGATATTAGTCACCGTCCTATTGTGCGTGAGGGTGACAATATAGCTGCCGGTGATGTCATTGCTGACGGCTCCTGTACTGACTTGGGCGAACTGGCTCTGGGACAAAACTTGCTAGTGGCTTTTTTGCCGTGGAACGGTTACAACTTTGAAGATTCCATTCTTATTTCCGAGAAAGTTGCCATAGAAGAACGATTTTCTTCCATTCACATTATTGAAGAAATTGTGCATGCCCGAAGCACTCAGTTGGGAGATGAAGAAATTACCAGCGACATTCCTCATCAATCCGACGCGTCTTTGGTCAACTTAGATTCAGAAGGTATTGTGCATGTAGGTATGGAAGTGAAGCCGGGAGATATTTTGGTTGGGAAAATAACGCCTAAAGGCGAGCGCCAACTTACACCGGAAGAAAAGTTATTGCGTGCTGTTTTTGGTGAGAAAGCTGCCGATGTCAAGGACACATCATTGCGGATGCCGCCGGGAGCATCAGGTGTGGTGATTGATGTCAGAGTGTTTACCGGTGATGAGGCCAAAAAGAAGAAGAAGAAAAGCGGTAGCCGAGTTGCCAATATTCAAGACAGTGAAATCAAGGAATTTGCCCGCAACCAATCCGAAACTTTGCAAATTTTGGAAGAAGATGCCATCGTTCGCATTCGTGGACTGGTCAAAGGTAAAAAAGCCGCTGCTGCGATTGGCACTGTCATAAAAAGCAACGAGGTTTTGACCGATGTGCGGTTGAAGGCACTAAGCTCGGAACAATGGTCCAAAATTCGCGTTCAGGATGAAAAAATAAATAGCGAAATTGAGGGCATTGAAAAATCGCTGAATGAAGTGCGCACCAAACAAAAAGAGGAATACAAAGCCTATAGCCAGAAAATACGTGAAGGACATGTGTTACCACAGGGTATTTTAAAAACTATCAAAGTATATATTGCTATTAAGCGCAATTTGCAAGTTGGTGACAAAATGGCGGGACGTCACGGTAATAAAGGTGTGGTGTCAAAAATTGTACCAATGGAAAGCATGCCCTATCTCAAAGACGGTACGCCGGTAGATGTGGTGCTGAGTCCGCTGGGGGTGCCGTCTCGAATGAACGTAGGACAGATTTTGGAAACCAATTTGGGTCTGGCTGCTAAAGGTCTGGGTAATAAAATTACGAGTCTGTTGCAAGAAGAAAAAGAAAATCAAGTAAAAGAAATTCGATCGTTCTTAGGTAAGGTGTTCAAAAATGATGTGCGGTTTGAAGACAAAAAATTGACTGATGATGAAGTAATTGAAATGGCGTCAAACTTGAAAAAAGGAGTGCCGTTTGCTACCCCGATTTTTGATGGTGCTTCTGAAGACGATATTGGCAATATGTTGGAGCTGGCTGATTTACCGCGCAATGGACAGATGACGCTGTACGATGGTTACTCAGGTGAGCAATTTGAGCGGCCAGTGACCGTGGGATGTATGTATATGCTTAAGTTGCACCATCTGGTGGACGAAAAAATGCATGCGCGTTCCACAGGACCTTATTCTTTAGTCACTCAGCAACCGTTGGGCGGGAAGGCTCAGCGTGGCGGGCAACGCTTTGGTGAGATGGAGGTGTGGGCGCTGGAGGCTTATGGCGCAGCTTACACATTGTGTGAGATGTTGACCGTAAAATCGGATGATGTTTTCTGGCGGGCAAAGATGTTTGAAGGAATTACTGAGGATGATTTCCGACTTAAAAGCGGCGTTCCGGAATCATTTAGCGTCTTGGTGCAGGAAATTCGCGCCATGGGCATAGATATGGATTTTGAATAGGAGATAGTCATGCAAAAACAAAACCTTTTTGGTATTTTAGAAGGTGCCGACAAAAAAGAGAACTTTTCGGCGATCTGTCTAAATTTGGCTTCCCCAGAAAAAATTCGCTCGTGGTCTTACGGCGAAGTCAAAGTTCCGGAAACAATTAATTACCGCACATTTCGTCCCGAAGTAGGTGGTCTATTTTGTGCCAAAATTTTTGGTCCGACCAAAGATTATGAATGCATTTGTGGCAAGTACAAACGCATGAAATTTCGCGGTGTGGTTTGCGAAAAATGTGGCGTTGAAGTGACATTGACGCGGGTGCGTCGTGAGCGCATGGGGCACATTAATTTAGCTAGCCCAGTAGCGCACATTCTTTTCTTCAAAGCGTTGCCGTCACGCATCGGGTTGATTTTGGATTTGACCATGCGTGATATTGAGCGCATTCTATATTTTGAAACTTATGTAGTGATTGACCCGCAGCGTGTTGCTGAGTTAGAGCGCGGGCAGTTATTAAGTGTGGAACAATATCAACAAATGGCGGCCCGATATCCGGGTGGTTTTCGTGTTGGTATTGGTGCCGAAGGAGTTCGTGATTTTCTCAAAGAGACCGACTTGGACACAGAGGCAGAAATATTGCGCGATGAGATTAGCGGTAGCAATTCCGAAACCCGTAGTAAAAAAATATACAAGCGTTTAAAACTAATTGAGCATTTTCGCCGCGCTAAATTGCGCCCAGAATGGATGATGCTTGAATCGTTACCTGTGCTACCGCCAGATTTACGACCATTAGTGCAATTAGAAGGTGGGCGCTTTACGACCTCCGACTTGAATGATTTATATCGGCGAGTAATCAACCGTAACAATCGCTTAAAGCGGTTGATGGAGTTGGATGCGCCAGAAGTTATTATCAACAACGAAAAACGAATGTTGCAAGAATCAGTTGATTCTTTGTTGGACAATGGTCGTCGCGGTAAGCCTTCAGTGGGTGTTAATCGCCGACCGTTAAAGTCTGTTGTTGACATTATCAAAGGTAAATCTGGACGGTTTCGGCAAAATTTGCTGGGCAAGCGTGTGGATTTTTCTGGACGTTCAGTTATTGTTGTCGGTCCGGATCTTAAACTGCATCAATGCGGTCTTCCAAAGCAGATGGCGCTTACGCTTTTTCGCCCCTTTGTGTTTAACAAATTAATTGCACACGGTTATGCCACTAGCATAAAACAGGCACGAGCGATGGTGGAAAGTGCCGACCCGCAGGTGTGGGCGGCTCTGGATGAAGTCATTTCTCAGCATCCGGTCATGCTCAACCGTGCGCCGACACTGCACCGGTTGGGTGTGCAAGCGTTTGAGCCGGTATTGATTGAAGGTAAGGCAATTCAGCTGCATCCTTTGGTTTGTGTGGCATTTAATGCCGATTTTGACGGTGACCAAATGGCCGTGCATGTGCCACTTTCTATTGAGGCACAAACCGAAGCTCGGGTGTTGATGCTGTCATCCAACAATATCTTGGCACCAGCTAATGGTGAACCGATTATCGTACCAACACAGGATGTGGTTTTGGGACTGTACTACGCGACTCGCGAGCGCGAAGACGCTCCGGGCGCTGGCATGAAATTCGTTGACATTTCCGAAGTGGAGCGGGCACTGGCGGCAGATGTGGTGTCTTTGCAAACTCCTATCGAAATGCTGATGGAAAATCCCATGCTTGCTCCTCGTGATGAGCATGAAGGTAGCTTAGAACTGGTTAAAACAACTGTCGGGAGAGCGCTGGTCAAGCGATTTTTGCCTAGTAATTTGCCGTTTTCGATGATTAACAAGACGCTCAAAAAGCGCGATATTACTCAATTAATTAAAGTTACTTTTCGTACCTGTGGTCAGCGAGATACAGTGATTTTCTGCGATACATTAATGCGCTTTGGTTTTGAAAAAGCTACTCGTGCAGGGATTTCGGTGTGTATGGAGGATATGATTATTCCTGCAAAAAAAGCGGATATTATCGCCGACACAGAGAACAAAATTCGGGAAACGCATCAACAGTATCAAAACGGATTACTTACTGATGATGAGCGCTATAACAAATCTGTTGACTTGTGGGACAAGGCGGGTGAAGAAGTTAGTCGTGTGATGATGGAAAGTATTTCTCACGAGTCTGTAATCAAAGCTGGTAAGCCAGTTTTAGATAACGGTGGACGGGAAGTCAAGCGAGAATCAATGAATTCTATTTACATGATGGCAGATTCGGGTGCGCGTGGTTCGGAAACGCAAATCAAGCAGCTGGCTGGTATGCGAGGGTTGATGACCAAGCCTGATGGGCGCATTATGGAAAATGCTATTACCGCTAATTTCCGCGAAGGATTGTCTGTTTTGCAATACTTTGTTTCCACCCATGGTGCGCGCAAAGGATTGTCGGATACGGCACTTAAAACCGCGAATTCTGGATATCTTACCCGCCGGTTGGTAGATGTAACGCAAGATATTGTAATTACTGAGACTGATTGCGAGTCCAATGAAGGGATTTCACTACGTCCGTTGCTCAAGGATGGGGAAATTGTTGTCGTGCTCAAAGACCGTATTATGGGACGCACTTTGGCAGCGGATGTGTTGCATCCACAGACTGGCAAGGTGGTGTACGAAAGTAGTGTATTTGTCACTGAAAACGAAGCCGATATTATTGCTGAGGCTGGGGTAGATGAAGTTATTGTGCGTAGCCCAGTGACTTGTCGTACTCGTTACGGCTTGTGTGCTAAATGTTATGGTCGCGATTTGGGGCGTGACGGTCTTGTTCGGTTAGGTGAGGCAGTGGGTGTTGTGGCCGCTCAATCTATTGGTGAGCCGGGAACACAGCTAACTATGCGCACCTTTCATATCGGCGGCGCGGCATCACGTGAAGTGGTATCACGTACGGTGGAAGCCAGAAATAACGGTGTATTGCGGTTAAACTCGGTGCGTTATGTTGCCAATGCCGAAGGCGACTTGGTGGTGGTATCGCGTAGCGGTGAAATGTTGGTTCAGGAGGCGAATGGCCGTGAACGCGAACGTTATCGGCTACAGTATGGTCAGGTTCTGAAAGTTAAAGAAGGCGAAAAAGTGAAGGCGGGCCAAATTTTGTCACAGCGCGATCCTATGACGCGACAAATTATTGCCGAATACGAAGGTAAGGCTAAGCTGGAAAACCTAGAAATGGGCGTGAATGCGCGCGAACAAACTGATGAGATGACTGGTATTTCAGTGGTTATTATCATTGAAAACAAACAAGGCGCAAAAAAAGCCAAACAGCCACAAGTTAAATTTATTGATGAGCAAGGTGAGGAAGTTAAAGTTATCGGCACCGACACACCAATTACGATTTCATTACCTCCCGGAGCGACACTTTCATTGCGAGACGGGCAATCGGTACGCATCGGGGATAGCATTGCCAAAATTCCTCAAAAAGCAGCTAAAAGTCGTGATATTACTGGTGGCTTGCCGAGAGTGGCAGAATTATTTGAAGCGCGTGAGCCCAAAGAGCCGGCGATTTTAGCCAGTGCATCAGGGCGGGTATCATTGCGAGGAATGCAGCGTGGAAAGCAAGTACTGGTTATCGTTGATGACAAAGGTAAAGAGAGTGTGCATCTTGTTCCCAAGGGGCGCACTATTTTGGTGCAGGATGGAAGCTCAATTAACCGTGGCGAAGAGATTGTGGACGGCGATAACAATCCGCATGAAATTCTTGCGATGCGGGGAGTTGAGTCTTTGGTAGAGCATATGGTAAACGAAGTACAGGAAGTTTATCGCTTACAAGGTGTGAACATTAACGACAAGCATATTGAAGTGATTATTCACCAAATGTTGCGTTGTGTGGTGATTTCTGAATCAGGGGATTCGCACTATATTAATGGTGATCAAGTAATGTATTCCGAACTGGCAGGCGTTAATGATGAGTTGGAGGCAGCGGGCAAAAAAATAGCATCCTATCGGCACATTTTGCTTGGCATTACTAAAGCATCACTGGCAACAAATTCATTTATTTCTGCTGCATCTTTCCAAGAAACATCACGTGTTCTCACCGAGGCAGCTGTTGCTGGGCGCAAGGATTATTTGCGTGGATTAAAGGAAAACGTTATCGTTGGTCGTTTAGTGCCAGCAGGTACCGGTTTTATTCATTACCAAAAACAAAAAGAGCGCAATGCTGAGGCTGAGGCAGAAATGATGATGCGTGAAGAATTGGCAGCGATGGAAGAAAATAACGAGAACCCTCCTTCCGTTGAGGAAGAAGCGGCAGATAGTGCATAAGGAAAATGAGTGCGAGTGCCGCTATTGCGGCATTCGGTTATTTGTTAGCGCTTAAATATAGGGAGATATTTTTTCCTGTGATGTGACCGCGGATATTGCCGTCGTTATCTACGACTTCAACACTGTCATATTCTCCACTCAGCAAGTGAGGTAAGAATAATTCAATATTAGTGTCTTCATGCGCCCTATAGGGGCGCTGCGCAGAAGTGCTAGATTCTTCTGCGTTGCTAAGGTTAGTCATAATAGTTTTGGCGCGCAATACTTTGAGACGATTGACGTCTTTGACAAAATCGGCAACATATTTATCCGCTGGGCGGACGATGATGTCTTCAGGTTTGTCATTTTGGACTAAATTACCATCCTTGAGAATGCTGATGCAATCACCTAATCGCAATGCTTCGTCTAAGTCGTGGGTAATAAAGACGATTGTTTTATGAAGTTCAGACTGTAATTGCAATAACATGTCTTGCATGTCTTTGCGAATCAGTGGGTCAAGAGCGCTGAAAGCTTCGTCCATGAGTAGTATGCCGGCGTCATTGCACAGTGCGCGAGCCAATCCTACCCGTTGTTGCATTCCGCCGGATAGTTGTTGTGGATAATGTTTTTCAAAGCCGGACAGACCGACGCGGTCAATCCAAATTTGGGCTTTTTTATGAGAATCGGAGATGCTGACGCCTTGAATTTGCAAGCCAAAAGATACGTTTTCAATAATAGTTTTGTGCGGTAACAGAGCGAATTTTTGAAAAACCATTGCTGTTTCACTACGGCGAAATTTCAGTAATTGTTTTTTATCTAGTGAGAGTATATCAACATCACCTATTATCAAACTGCCAGCAGTAGGGTTTATGAGGCGATTGATATGACGAATTAACGTTGATTTTCCAGATCCGGATAGTCCCATTACGACATGAATGGTTCGCTCATATATGTTCAAGTTAATATTATTTAACCCCAGCACATGATTATTTTTTTCTAGTAAATCTTCTTTGCTGAGGTCTTTTTTGACAAGTTTAACCATTTTTTCCGGAGACGCGCCAAAAATTTTATATAGCGACTTAATGGCGATTTTAATATCAGCCATTAACGGCCCCATACAAATGTTTTTGAATACGCTTGCCATAGGATTGGGAAACGCGGTCAAAAATAATCGCAAGTGCTACGATGGCAAGACCATTAAAAACACCCAAGGTAAAATACTGGTTGGTAATTGCTTTGAGCACTGGTTGTCCCAACCCTTTTACACCGATCATGGATGCAATGACCACCATGGCTAGTGCCATCATAATAGTCTGGTTAATGCCAGCAAAAATAGTTGGTAGTGCTAATGGGAATTGCACTCGAGTTAGTTTCTGCCAGGTGTTGGCGCCGAAAGCATCCGCGGCCTCTAGTACTTCTTTGTCTACTAAGCGGATTCCGAGATTGGTTAATCGAATTACTGGCGGAATAGCGTAAATTATCACGGCAATAACTCCCGGAACTTTGCCGATGCCTAATAGCATGACAATGGGGATGAGATAGACAAAAGAGGGCATCGTTTGCATAATATCTAGAACGGGCGTAATAGCGGATTGAGCCCGGTCGGATCGAGCCATCGCAATACCAATCGGGATGCCCAAAGAAACAGCCATGAATGTGCATACGACAATGATGCTGATGGTGCGCATGGTATTGTCCCACATGCCAAAATAGCCGATAGCGAAAAAAGATAAAATAACTCCGACTACTACTTTCTTACTGTGGCTTCCTAAATAGGCTAATACACAGAAAACGATAATCAATATTGGCCAAGGAGTGGCAATTAGCAGTTTTTCAAAAAAAACCAAAAACTGCAATAAAGGATCAAAAAAAGATTCAATTCCCTCACCATACTCGCGAGAGAAATTTTTATAACTGGCATCAATACTTTTTTTTATTGAGCGTAATAGCTCAACATCCATTTCTGGAAAATCAAAAAAAACGTTGTTTTTTTCAGCCATAAGTATAAAAACCCGCCGATTATTGATTGGCGGGCTTTTAATAAAAAATTAAAGAGCTGCTTTAATATTGGTGGCAACTTTAGCAGATACCCACTTGGACCAAATATCTTCATTATTTTTTAGAAAATGTTCGGCTGCTTCTTCGCCTGTTGCTTGATTATCATCCATCCATTTCAAAAATTTGTTCATGAAATCATTTTTAAAGCCGCGGTTGGCAAGATAAGCATAAGCTTCTGGGGATTTTCCTTTTAATTCGGTAGTGGTAACGGTGAATACTTCGGAAAGTGACCACGCGTTTGGTTTGGGGGCAGGGCAATCAAGGATTGTCGTGCATTTGTCCCATTCCTCTTTGTCATGTGATACTTCAAAATCTACTTTGACCATGTCGAATTTACCAAGAAAAGCTGTTGGTGCCCAGTAGTATCCAAACCAAGGTTCACCGCGCTCATAGGCTTTGGCTAGTGAGCCGTCCAATCCTGCTGAGGACCCCGGATCTCCGAGAACAAATCCTGCTTCTTCTAGATCAAAAGCATTGTATAAATTACCAGTCGTAATCTGGCAATTCCAACCAGCGGGGCAACCCATTAATAGACCTTGTGACTTGTCTTCGGGATTGGGGAACAGTTTAGCGTTTCTTTTAATTCCAGAAATGGTGGCCAATTCGGGATTTTTGTCTACCATATAGCGAGGTACCCAAAAACCTTCTTCACCACCTTCTAGCAACGAACGTCCGGCATATTCCAATCGTCCTTCAGATACTGATTTGTCCAGCGCTTCTTTGAGGGCGTTTACCCAGAGTTCTGGAGCTACATCAGGCTCACCTTTTTCTGCCATGGAGGTGCCTGTGGGCATTGTGTCGCCGGGGACCAGTTCCACTTCACAGCCTAATCCGGATTCTAAAATCATTTTATCCATGTGCGCCATAAAAGTTGCGGACGCCCAGTTCATGTCGGCAATTACGATTTTTCCACAAGCTGCGCTTGCGGGTAACACCGAAAATGTGGCAACCATAAGGATAGTTGCTAAAAAGATTTTATTTATGTAACCAATAAGGAATTTCATTTTTTCTCCTGCTATTTGTAATGTATAACGAAAAAATTATACATACATGTAAGTTATTCACCAAGTCGTGTGATGGAGGCATAGTACATGAGACAGACGAAAAGGAATTATGAAATGCTAGCTACATTGCCGTAATCCGTAAATCTCCTAAAAAAGACACGCTTCTAGCGAGAATCTTCTATAGGATATGGTTAATGAATATTTTACGAGTGTGAAATATTGCCTAAACTCATAAAATTGTATTTTACGATTCAATCTCGTTTATCTTGGCTTGGTTGTATAGCCATCAGAATAGACGCGGAAAAAAATACGATAAATTAAAAACTAAAATTATTAAAAATCAAACATAACCGGTATGAGCGGACGCCGAGGGAAACGAATTTTTTAATTTTCTTTGCAAAAAATAAAAAAAAGTCGTTTCTTTCTTGGAATGGTCTTAGAAAGGAGGTGATCCAGCCGCAGGTTCTCCTACGGCTACCTTGTTACGACTTCACCCCAGTCATGGAACATACCTTGGTAAGCGTTCTCCCTTGCGGGTTAAACTACCTGCTTCTGGTATCCTCCACTTCCATGGTGTGACGGGCGGTGTGTACAAGACCCGGGAACGTATTCACCGCGACATGCTGATTCGCGATTACTAGCGATTCCGACTTCATGCAGTCGAGTTGCAGACTACAATCCGGACTACGATCGGCTTTTTGAGATTGGCTCCCCCTCGCGGGTTGGCTACCCATTGTACCGACCATTGTATGACGTGTGTAGCCCTGCTCGTAAGGGCCATGATGACTTGACGTCGTCCCCACCTTCCTCCGGCTTGTCACCGGCTGTTTCGTTAAAGTGCCCAGCATAACCTGATGGCAACTAACGACAAGGGTTGCGCTCGTTGCGGGACTTAACCCAACATCTCACGACACGAGCTGACGACAGCCATGCAGCACCTGTGTTCCGGTTCCCGAAGGCACTCCCGCATCTCTGCAGGATTCCGAACATGTCAAGAGCAGGTAAGGTTTTTCGCGTTGCATCGAATTAAACCACATCATCCACCGCTTGTGCGGGTCCCCGTCAATTCCTTTGAGTTTTAATCTTGCGACCGTATTCCCCAGGCGGCCCGCTTAACGCGTTAGCTTCGCCACTGAGAGTTGCCTCCCAACGGCTAGCGGGCATCGTTTAGGGCGTGGACTACCAGGGTATCTAATCCTGTTTGCTCCCCACGCTTTCGTGACTCAGCGTCAGTATCGGCCCAGAAGGATGCCTTCGCCATTAGTGTTCTTCCGTATCTCTACGCATTTCACCGCTACACACGGAATTTCACCTTCCTCTGCCGAACTCTAGCCATGCAGTTTCAAACGCAGTTCCCAGGTTGAGCCCGGGGCTTTCACATCTGACTTGCATAGCCGCCTACGCACGCTTTACGCCCAGTAATTCCGATTAACGCTTGCACCCCACGTATTACCGCGGCTGCTGGCACGTAGTTAGCCGGTGCTTCTTCTCAAGGTACCGTCAGTGACGAAAGGTATTAACTCTCGCCGTTTCTTCCCTTGCGAAAGAGCTTTACAACCCGAAGGCCTTCTTCACTCACGCGGCATCGCTGGATCAGGGTTGCCCCCATTGTCCAATATTCCCCACTGCTGCCTCCCGTAGGAGTCCGGGCCGTGTCTCAGTCCCGGTGTGGCTGATCATCCTCTCAGACCAGCTACCGATCGTCGCCTTGGTGGGCTGTTACCCCGCCAACAAGCTAATCGGACATGGGCCACTCCATCAGCACGAGGCCGGCAAGCCGATCCCCCGTTTTCCTCCGTAGAGATTATGCGGTATTAGTCCTGGTTTCCCAGGGTTATCCCCCACTGTTGGGTATGTTCCCATGCATTACTCACCCGTCCGCCGCTCGCCGCCAGGGGTGCAAGCACCCCTGCGCTGCCGCTCGACTTGCATGTGTAAAGCGTGCCGCCAGCGTTCAATCTGAGCCAGGATCAAACTCTTCAGTTAGAGAATGAATGGTTGGCGTCATTTTTTACTGTTATACCGATGCGAAAAATATCCGCATCCGCAAGATTGCAAGACGCCGATTTCTTGTGTCCAAGTCGGCGTCCGCGCATACTGGCTGTGTTGATTGTTAATGAACTTTCTTGCGTTGCGGCAAGATACGGGATTATATACACAAATCAAAGAAAAACAATGTGTTTTTTGGCAATAATTTATTTTCATGACAATTCTATTTTTTCGTAACCGAAAGTAAAGCGGTTATATTCTGTTTTCGGAGTTTTCTTTGATGATTTTTGTTTTTTTTAGGGGAGGTTACGCACAACGTTATATAGTGCGGAGTATAATTTTTTTATGAAAACGGCAGCGCTTATGCGGACAGTTATTGCCGCGCTTCTGCCGGTTGTGGTGGCAGCTATATATGAACGCGGAGCTGGTGCATTGTTGCAGGTAGTGCTGGCGATTGGTGGTTGTTTGCTGTTTGAAACACTGTGTCTCGTTTGGCGGCGACAGCCGGTAACAGCAACCTTAGTGGACGGTACTGCTATTGTGGCAGGAATAATTATAGGTCTTTCATTGCCGCCACTGACGCCTTGGTATGTGTCGATTGCGGCAAGCGCGTTTGCTATGGTGCTGGCTAAACATTGCTACGGTGGGTTGGGCAATAATCCTTTCAATCCTGCTATGGCTGGTTATGCTTTAGCACTGGTGTCTTTTCCGGCAGACTTTGATGGCTGGGCAACGGCGTCGGTACTAAATGTTGTTTTTGGTGGTGCTGATGCCATTAGTAGTCCTACTCCGCTTACCGCCAGACAAATGGGTGTGGCAGTACCTGTAATAACGATTATTTTTCCACTATCGTGCATTATCGGAGGGGCTATTTTATTTCTGAGGCGAGCGGCAGATTGGCGGCTGACATCAGCTTTTTTACTGGGAGTGGTGCTGGTGGGCGGTGCAGATACGCTATTGGCGGGTGGTACGCTGCTGGCTGCATTTTTTGTGATTACTGACCCAGCTACTGCTGCTGTTACCGTACGTGGCAAGTGGTTATATGGATTAACGGCAGGTGCATTAGTTGTATGGCTACGCGCCGATGGACAGCATACCGATGGCATTGCTTTTGCCATTCTTATTTGTAACATGCTGGCACCACTTATGGATAGAATAGTGCGATGGCGCTGAAACACGCAGGAGCATTGGCAGTGTCGTTAGCGTTAGCATTAGCCACATTGTCGGGACTTCATGCTTTATGGGAAGATACCATTCATAACAATCGGTTAAATTATGAACAAGAATTAGTGAATGAGGCACTGCAGAACACGCCGTATGATAATGATATTATTTCGACTAGACAATCCATTCTCGTTGTTTTCCCGACGGCAACTATTAATGTCGTGTGGAAAGCCGTTTATAAAAATCAATTGACGGCAGTGGTTGTCAAAGCTGTAGCACAGGGATACGGCGGTGATATTATTTTTATTATTGCTTATAATTTGCGAGGTGAGAGACTTGGTGCTCGTATCGTCCAACATCGTGAAACTCCAGGTATTGGTGATTTTTTACATTCACGTGGTGGAGCTTTGCGTGCTATTGACGGTGTTAGTAGTGCGACTATTACTTCAAACGCTGTGGCTGATGCAGCAGCCGATATTGCAGATTGGGTGCGCGATAATACCGTCATGCTTTTTAACTAATCGGATTTTTTCATGGAATTAATTAACTCTTATTATGAGGCTAGTGTATCCCGACCGCCTTCGGAGCCGATGCTAACGGGTGAAGTGCATGCTGATGTATGCGTTATTGGTGGCGGTTTTACCGGTCTTTCCTGTGCATTGGAATTAGCGCAGGCTGGTCGGAAAGTTATATTGTTAGAGGCCGAACGGGTAGGGTGGGGCGCATCGGGGCGTAATGGCGGACAATGTATTTGTGGTTATTCCACCGACGCGCTTGCCGGTCCAGCTCGGCAAGCTGGTGTGACGGAGAAATATCTTTTTGATTTGACGCGTGAGGCAATTTCCTTGTTGCACGCTCGTAGGCAACAATATTCTATTGACTGTGACTGGCGTAGTGGCTATTTGCTGGCAGCTATTCACGCCCGCCATTGCCGAGAGTTAGAAGAGCACGCCAACACATTGACTAATCGTTATCACTATCCGTTGCGCTTGCTGGATTTGCCGGAAACACGTGCCGCTATTGCCAGCCGCCGTTATTGTGGTGCGATGGTGGATGAACAAAGCGGCCACTTGCATCCGCTCAAATATGTGTTGGGTCTTTCCAATGCGGCTCTTGCCTCCGGTGTGCGCCTGCACGAACAATCGCCAGCTTTATCGGTCGTTGATATGGGTAACAATATTGAAGTCAAAACAGCTGCAGGTATGGTGTGCTGCAGGCAAGTAGTTTTTGCTGGCAATGCTTATTTGGAAATCGCCCCTCGTTTGCGCACGCGTGTTATGCCGGCGAGTACGTGTATTGGTGCAACAGCACCATTAGGAGCGGCAGCAGCAGAAAATTTGATTGCCAATCAACGTGCCGTATGTGATATGAATTTTGTCATTGACTATTTTCGCTGTAGTGCAGATACTCGTCTGCTATTCGGCGGACGGGTAGATTATGCTAATCGTACTCCTTCCGATTTGGCAGGCTGCATTCGCCAGCGTATGGAAAAGGTGTTTCCACAATTAATTGGAGAAAAATTGGATTACGTGTGGGGAGGAGCTGTTGCCATTACCATTAATCGTTTTCCCGATATCGGGCGACAAGGCAACAATGTTTATTATGCGCAAGGTTTTTCAGGGCATGGTGTGGCATTGTCGGGGTTTGCTGGGAAAATTCTAGCTGACGCTATTGTGGGGGATACGGAAAAGTTGGACGTGTTCAGCCGCATTCGTCACCGGCCCTTTCCCGGAGGCAACACATTTCGCACGCCATTGCTAGTTTTGGCTATGCTGTACTATCAGTTGCGCGATTTGTTTGGATGAACGGTATGCTTATTGTCGGTGGTGGGCCAGTGGGCATGACACTAGCGTTGGCGCGTCCTCAAACTGCAATGTTATTGTCCTTGCCGGCACAAAAATCTAGCAGAGTTTATGCTTTGGGAGGTAAAGCATCCGCTTTTTTGCAACGGATAGGCGCACTTCCTATAGGCAATCCAGTTCGGCGCTTTTTGCTAACAGCAGATAATGAACAAATAAATATTCATGCTTCTGCAGTTGGTGTAGATGTGCTGTGCCATATTGTAAGAGAATCGGCGTTGTTGGAATGCCTGCAAGCGCGGATATTAGATGAAAAGGTGAACTGTCGCACGCTGTCTAAGGATTCTCGTATTATTGATTATCAAGTTTCTTTAGAAACTGGACGATTATTCTTGAGTGATGGCGGGCATTATGAGACGGAACTGCTTATTGCCGCCGACGGTGCTCGCTCGGCAGTAGCTACTGCTGCATCAGTCGGTGCGGCGGTACACTCTTTTGAGCAGCGCGCGTTGACCATGGTATTACGTGCGCCTTTGGATGATGATTGTGCAGCGCAATGGTTTTCTCAGCGTAATGTGCTAGCGTTATTACCACTGGGTGGTGGCTTGTTTTCACTGGTATGGTCATTGTCAGAACTTCAAGTACACACGCTGCTGGCCAAAGGCAGCAAAGCGGTAGTGGCAGCGGCGGCGGCACACATTAATATGCCTTTGGAAGCGGTAGATGCGACAATGTTTTCTTTCCCGTTGTTTTCGATGCGTCGTGCTGTGCGTGTGACTCAACGGTTGGCATTTGTCGGCAATGCCGCGCGTGTTATTCACCCATTGGCGGGGCAAGGATTAAATTTGGGATTGTTGGATGCCGAATTGTTATGGCAATGCTTAGATAAAAATAAAAATGTTGCCGAAGCGTTGGCGGTGTACGCTGAAGGTAATTGGCAAGGAGGATGGTGGAATCTGCTCACCGCATCTTTTAATGAATCAAGATGGTTGCCAGCGGTAGCTTTGAAAATGGGTAAACAAAAATTTTTGAGACAGTTGGCCGTAGCGATTTCAAATAGTTAATGCCGCGGTAATTTATTGACTACCTTCTTGCTTGGCAATATTAAGGTGTCGTTGCGCTTTTTCAGGTTCTTCCACTGAGATATATATGCCAGACAGCATTTTGTGAACTGATACGTTGCGTGGCTCAATTTCCAACGCTTGATTGAGTATACTGACTGCTTCAATAGCGCGGTTACGCTGCACTTCAATAGCAGCAATTCTTAAATAACTCTCAATTTGTTCAGGGTACTTTTCTATGATTTTCAGGTAAGCGTCAATGGATGCATCCATATTGGACAGCCGATGCTGAGAGAAAGCCAAGAGCCTCAAATAATTTAGGTCTTCTGGCGCTTTGGCGGGAAGTAACAATTCTAACTGTTCTACAACGCCCCTATAGTCTTTAATGCTAAATAATGCTCTTGCATAATTGTGGCGTACGATGTTTTCGCTGGACAAATTTAATTTTCCGATTTCTAGTGCTTTTGCATAGTCTTCCGCTGCGCGTACATAATTTTCGATGGCCATATAAAACCCAGCGCGGTTTTGGTAGGTACGTGCCGGATTTTTGGTACGAATGGTTTCGTGAGAAAGCAACTGTGTATACAAATCAATGGCTTTATTAAAATCTCTTTCTTCCACCGCTTGGTCAATGCTTTTTATAAATTCACTCTCATCAGTGTAGTTTACAAAAATAGCCTCTGCACTCTGATTTTTCTTTGATAATTTTTCTGCGGTGTCGCGAGGCAGACGTTGTTCAAGAACCGCAATGCGAGCTTCTATGCGCTCGGCATTGTTCGCGTCATTGCTTTGCTTATAGACATTTAATAGTGCCCGTAATATAGAAGTTGAGGCATTCTGTTTTTTACGCATATTTTTCAAGTGGTTAATGGCATGTTTGCTGTCGCCAACTGCAGCTAACGCTAAACAGGCATCAACTTGCGCAATAACGTGGTGGTGCTTTTCTGCTTCTTGTAAGATAACTCGTATTTCTTCAGCGTTAATATTATCGGCGGCGGATGCTGATTTGAGGCGTGCGTCAAGCGCACGTAGTGCAATATCATCAACGACACTGCCCGTTTTGGCCGCTTCTGCAATAAAAGGATAAAAATATGAGGTTCTTTCTATAAAATTGTAATCAAGATAAATGTGTGCGAAATCATTGGCGATTTCGGCTTTACGCTGTGCGGTGGGAGCTTTTTCTATAGCTAATTTTGCTTGTTCCATCCCTGAGGTAGAGGAGGGAGTATTTCGAACATCAAGAAGAGCTTTGGCATGCAACCCTATTGATTCATCCTTAAGCTGAAAAGAAGATACTTGAAGTAATTTATATGTTTTTTGGCGACTACCATTTTTTGCATATGTTAGTAACAGGCGGTTCAAAATAGCCTCATCAAAGGGAAACTTGCGATACCCTTGTTCTAAGGTGTCTATCATAAGGAGTTGTTGTTGACGAAGCTCATACAAGTCAGCAAGAGTATCTACCACACGAGGTTCCTCTGGTAACAATATTTGCAATCTCCGCGTTAGTGTAGCGGCTTCAGCGTAATTTCCAGAAAGTTTTTCCAATACGATAGCGGCGTTAAGTAGCAATGACGATTCGGGATTGTTACTAAGTTCATCAAGCAACTCAACGCGTGTTGTTTCTGGTTGCCGTTGTGCGCTAATATCAAGTAAGAAAGATAGCGCTAACAGTTCGTTATTGAGGAGGTTGCGTTTTTGTGCTTGTTTTATTAATTCGGCGGCTTTTTTTTCATTACCGGCATACATAAGTAAAAAGACATAATTATTTAATGCGACAGTATTAGTTGGATCAGTGTCTGTCGCTTTTTGATACATTGCCAGGATATCATCATTTGGTAAATTTCCCTCCTGTCGCGACCACGCAGCCCCCGCAGCATAGGCGAAAGAATACGTGCTGGGCGTACGCTGGTTAATTTCTTCATAGTGTTTTTGAGCGGATTGAGTATCTCCATCTGCCATGTCCAAATAGGCAATAATGTACTGCGACAGTAAAGATTGCGATGCGACAGTTGATTCAACAATAATTTTACGGGCTTGTTTGTGATTTTTATCAATAACGTAAGATAACGCTTGCAAGGCGACAATGTCGGAGGCCGGCGTGCTATTTTCTTGTTGAGCCAATGCTTCTACGTTTAGCGGTATACCGTAATAATTGTTAAACCCTTCTGTGTTGACGGCAAAACCAAGATTTTTGTCTATTGGCATTGGTTTTTTTAATTTGTCAAATGGCAACGGGAATTTTTCGCCGATTTTGACGTCTGTATTTTGCAAATAAAAATAATAGGAATGGAGTAATAGATCGTTTAATGTTTGCGTTTCTTCTACTGATAGTTCTGTGTTGGATAATGTGTCAACGGTTTTTTCTAGATAATCGCGTGCGATGACAGGGTTGTTTTCTAAAAGGGCAAAAATTCCGAGCAATGCATATACGGGTGGATAAGAGCTATATTTGCTTTTTTCCAATAGTGACATGGCTTTTTGAGGTGCGTTACCATAGTTTGCTGCAGCGTTGATATAACTGGCTTTTGGTAATTCGGAAAATTTTTGAGATAACGGTCTCAGTGTTTTTTCTGCCTGCATTATGTTTCCAGACATTAGTTGCGCGCGTGCCAGCAGAATAATTTCTTCTTCGGATGGATTGGCAAATTCTGCGTATTGGGTCAGCGATTCGAGTGCTACTGAGTAATTTTTTTCTACTAGAGCAGCCTTTCCTTCTTTTAGAAAATTATTGGCACGTAGGTTAAACCAAGTGTAGCCCCCGGAAACTAAAACTAATACGACAGCAATAGCAATGATGATATTTTTGTTTTGGATAAAAACAAGAGTCTTTTGATGAAGGGAGAAAAAATCAGAAGGCGGCGGGAAATCCTCTGGCACCTCTGGTGTATTTTTCTGCTCATACCTTGGTGCTATTGGCTCAAGTGTGGTGGGTATTGATGACGAAGGGGTAGCAGTAGTTTCTGAGGAAACTAAGCTATTTTCCTGTTTCTCAAGCTTCTTTGTTTTAAGATAGATAGACATTTTTAACTCCCGTCAATTAGTTGGGCCAACACTGCATTATTTTCCTTTGCAGCTAACATATCAAAGGCGGTTTGTTTTTTGTATAATGCTTTGTAAATGGGTGCGTACAGCGGCGTAGCGCGCGCAGCCTGGCGCAATACCGCAATGCTACTTGAGGTATCTTTTGCTCTGGAATGAGCGTCAGCAAGTGAAATATAAGAGGGGATGTCAAGAGGAAAAAATGCGATGGTTTCCTGCAAGTAAGTAATAGCCGCATCAATATCTTCGTTGCTGACTAAGGCATCACCGGCTAAGCGGCGGTATAGTGGTGTTTTAGGGAATGTTTCCGCTAATTGCTGATAGATAGCAAACGCCTGTTCGTATTTATTTAGAAACATAAAATTCTTAGCTAGATAAAAAAGCGCATCATTTTCATTTTCCACTTTTAGGGCAAGGGCTTGTTTAATATCAGCGACGCTGTCGGCATATTTCCGTAGCGCCAGAAAAAAAGTGCCGCGCTGAAAATGCAATAATGCCTTTTGTTCATTTGTTTTCGTTGCGGCCAATAGTTGCTGGAACCCGGCTATTACTGTGCTGGAGTTACTATCGTTTTGTAGTGCGGCAGCAATGGATTGAGACAATTTCGCATCAGGTGGGGACAGTACACGATAAGATTCAACGGACATTTTTTCACCCTTAAGTGCATGACGGATGTTATCAATAGCGGCGGTGGTTTTTGCGGCTAATTCATGCAAATTTTGCGAGTCCTGAAGTGTGGCAACGATTTCTAGTAAATTAACATCCGCTGGTTTCCAAACGGTGGCGGCTTGTAACATGGACAAAGCTTCAGCAGGATTACCCAAAGCTACCATGGCCAAGCCAGCGTGATATTGTGTGTCATACAGCAGCGATTCGGATGCTGCTTTTTTGGCTAGCAAGTATGCGGCTGCAGGATCATTTTCTGTTTGTAGCTGTGCTAGCATGGCGCGCCCGGCGGGCGGCAACGAATCAGCGGCAGATAGTAATTCACGCAATAGAGTCGTATTTGTGTCAAATAGCACCGGAGCTGCGCGCATCGCTGCTTCAGCTTGATTTGATGAATTTTCAGTAGCAGTAATGCCTTGTTCAAATGCCGCTAATGCCCCAATTTTGTTCTTTTCTTGATGGAGGATAAGTGCTTCTAGAACGCTGGATTGTAGTAAGTAACTTTCTTGCTCTGACAGTGTGTTGAGATGTTCTTTAGCGCCATTAATATCGCCAACTGCCAGCGCTACCAAACCTAGTTGATAGTCAACTCGCCCGTCTTTATGTGTGCGTTTTTGAGCTTCTTGTAATACATTGCGCGCGCGCATGTAAAGTCCAGTATCATATAGCAAATCAACATAGTGCAACAGCGAGTCAAAATTGTTTGCGAGGTCTTGCTCTGTTGGTTGTAACAAGTATATAGCGGTGTCGTAATCGCCATTGGCAATACTATGAGCGGCAAGCGCGTTACGTTTGCTGAGGTCGTGTTCGGGCACTGCCTGCGCCAGAGAAGAAATGTCTTCTTGGCCATTTTTTATTTCTAACAGTAGTTTTAGCAAATGTGTTTGGTCTGCAGTAATGTTGGCAATTGTTTTCACATCCGCTAGAGCGCGACCCCAATTGCCAAGCATCATGTGTAATGCGGCGCGATTACTACGGGCGATGGCGTTGTCATGCTCTAGATTAATCGCTTGGTCTAACAGCGCTAGTGCGCTTATTGCGCCCGCAATCGTGGGTTGTGAGCTAAAAATGCTGTTGGCGGCATTGATAAATCCCGTTGCTGATTTGGGAAACGTCTTCGTTAAAGATTGAAATGCTATCGCTGCTTCCTCAGTTTTTCCTATCAACGCTAAGCGCAATCCGACCAAACTGGCCGCAGCGGGAGAATTTTTTAATGTGCTTTCTGAAAACTGCGATATTTCTACCTGTGCTTCATTAAAATCTTCTTCTTCAAGAAGTAGTCGCGTGTAGTGTACGGCAATAATATTGCTGGGCGTTAATTTTTCGGTAACATTACTATCTCGCAACGACTCGTAAGCATTAATATAAAAATCAGCACCTATGGCGACCCCAAAAGCATTTTTCAATCGCCAGCGCAACACGGTATCTATATCGGGCGAAGGGGTGCCGTAATCACGCTTAAATTTGAGATTAGCCTCAACACGCTTATGTACAGCATAAATGGCAGCAACGTCAGTGTCAGGATCGCTACGCAAGACATCGTCAGCCTGTAAGAAATCTTCACGAGCTTGTCGAACTTCACCTTGTTCAGCTAGCATAATCCCACGCAATAACCGCCCGCCAGCATGTCCCGGATTCATTACAATCAGTGTATTTAGCGCTTCCAGTGCTTTGTTAGAAGGTGCTACGAGCAATGCGTAATTAAAGAGAAAGTCCGGATTGGTTGAGTAATCCTGAGTTTGAGTAATTTTCTCCATTGCCGAAACGGCATAGCCATGGTTGCCAGTTTTTATAGCAGCCCGCGCTGCGTAAAATAAAGCTTCGGTGTCGTCCGAGTTATCGGCAAGATACTTTTGAAATTGCCCAAGCGCGGTAGCGTAATCTCCTTTGTCAAAAGTGCTGAAGGCGTCGCTGCGTTGAATAAGCGATTGAATATTAGGTAATATAATGACCGCCAATAGCAATATAACACCGCTGGCAATGGTAATTGTTTTGTTTTTGCTTATTTTGTTTAGTGAAGGGAGCGACGTCGCTATTGTTTTTATTTTGCTTTTTTGTATTTTGTCTTTAATAGATTGAACAAAATTCTCAATTAGCGCAATAAAATCAACGCGAGCTTTAACTTCCGGAATATCTGGTTGAACTGTACGCGCCAAATGACTCAAATCTGCGCGTTTGTCTTTGTCAGATGATACTTTTTCTTCAACCATATGCTATTTCTCTTATCACATAATAGGAAGTCGTTTTTATGACATCTCGCCGTAAATGCCAAAAAAATTACTTATAGTTCCCTTAAACTTTGATATTATACTACTAGAATTAATCACACACTTTGATTGATGCACTAGGGGCGTTCTTTTTGCATGTTTTGGTTAAATTTACAACAATTAGTTCAGCTAGTAATTCCAGCCAGTGCATTGTCGGTAAGCCGCCGCTAGTCAAAAAAAGCTGACAGCCGATATTGGCCGTAACCGTACGTTGACCATCGCAGGCGGTCAAGTTGCGTATTTTATCTGCGCGCAGCCGCTTTGCTCGGCTTGGCTGTAGTAAAGAGTAAGTGCCGGCAGAGCCGCAGCACTGGGTTTTATTTGTCGGTAGCGTAATGTCGTAGCCTGCGGCGCTTAATAATGCTTCCACGCGTCCGCCCAAATCTAGGGCATTTTGCATGGTGCATGGTGAATGATAAGCGATTTTTTTATTTGTTGGTGGGTATAGTTTTGTTTGCAATACGGGCCATTCTTGTTCCAGTAGTTCAATAATATTGAGTGTTTTTTTAGTTACCAGTGCTGCTTCAGGAGTATTGAGTTGATGTGCGTATTCTCGTACCATAACATCGCAGCCGCTGGCGGTCATGATTACCGCTTCTGCTTCTCCTGAACGCAACAGTGTTGCCCAAGCTGCTACGTTGCGGCGCATGTCCGCTTGTGCTGCTTCTTGCTGATTTAGATGAAATCGCAAGGCACCACAGCAACCAGTATTTGGTGGATTGATTACGCCAATACCGATGGCGCCAAGCACGTCCACTAGCGCGGCGTGAGTTTGCGCAGACAAGGCACTTTCGGCACAGCCGGCGAGCATGATGACGTTGCGTGAATGTCGCACTGGGTGTGGCAGGCGGCGGCGTTCAAAGTGGGCGCGCCAGCTAGTGGGCAACGCAAATCGTCCCATTGTTGCTATTGCAGCCATCATGTTTAGCAGGCGAGGATTGCTCAAAACGGTACCGACTAACCGTCGTAGCCATACGGATGCTTGAGTTCGTGCGGGTTCGGCAGCGTGACGGCCAATGTCGAGTAATTCACCATAACGCACACCGGATGGGCAGGCGGTTTCGCACGCACGGCAAGTTAGGCAACGGTCTAAATGTTTTAGTGTTATTGCCGACGGTGCCCCTTGTGCTAGCATTTCGTTGATGAGGTAAATTCGTCCGCGTGGGCTGTCGCGCTCATCGCCGTCTAGAGCATATGTGGGGCAAACCGCACAGCACATGCCGCAGTGTACGCAGCTGCGAATAATATCGCGTGCTTGTCCGGCGGCTTTCTCATCAATAAAATCGGGTGAAATATTACTTTGCACGTTTTTTGCTGAATGGGTGCTAGCGCATGGCGGTTGAGGTGTTCCGCACGTGCTTACATCCAATAGCTGCTACGCGTCATCAACCGACCAAACAAGTGCATTGCTCCTTTAACTGGAGGTGGAAGGTCAACGCCACCCATTGATATCGCGTTGCTGGCATGTTGCTGTTCGTCAACATCCATTTGTTCTACAATACGGCGGCTTTTTTCGTCATTTGCCGGCAATTTTTGCAAATGACTTTGCAAATGTGCTGATACTTGCTGTTCAGTTTCGGCCACAAACCCCAACGATACTTTATCCGACACTAGAGCGGCGGCGGCGCCAATGGCAAAAGAACCACCGTACCACAGTGGATTGAGGAAGCTTTGCCGCCCGCCTAATTCATGAATACGTTGTGCTGTCCACGCCAAGTGATCAATTTCTTCGTCGGCGGCTTCTTGTAGCGCATTCGTTATTTTCTGATCACGAGAAAATAACGCCTGTCCTTGATATAACGCCTGTGCGCAAACTTCACCACAATGATTGACGCGCATTAATGCCGCTGCGTGGCGTCGCTCGGCATCACTCATATCTGTTTCCGATGCTTCATCCGCTGGCGTTGGGCGCTTCGCGGTAATTGGTGTAAAAATTGTTTTTAGGCCGTTGCCCACAATGTCAAATAAGCGATTTTTTAATGTCATGCGTTTGTCACCATTGAAAGTTTGCAATTAAGATAAAGAATCCTATCATGAATTTCCCGTCGTCAGCGGCAAAAGTTGTCAGTTGCTTCGGTGATTGCAGTGGCAATACCCGGTTCATTGGCGGCATGACCGGCATCATTCACAAGTATGAGCTTGGCTTGAGACCAGCGGCGCGACAGTTCCCATGCGGTTTTTGCTGGCGTTATTACGTCATAGCGCCCCTGCACAATCACTCCGGGAATGGTAGCTAATTTGTATGCATTGTCCAGTAGTTGCCCGTCGTGGGAAAAAAAGCCGGCGTTAACAAAATAATGGCTTTCTATACGCGCAAAAGCCAAGGCAAAATCTGTATCAGAAAAATCTTCAACCCGTGTTGGATTGGGCGAAAAAGATAGTGTTGCCGCTTCCCATCGGCTCCAAGCACGAGCACAGACAATCTTTATTTTTTCGTCATCGCCAGTTAATCGGCGGTGATAGGCGCTGATGATATCGCCGCGCTCTGCCGGTGGGATGGGTGCGATAAATTCCTCCCACAAATCTGGAAATAGCCAATTTGCCCCTTCTTGATAAAACCACAGCAATTCACGGCGACGCAGGGTGAATATGCCGCGCACAATTATTTCACTGACTGCCCTTGGATGCGTTTGCGCATACGCCAGTGCCAAGCTGCTACCCCAAGAGCCACCACAAACCAGCCATTTGTCAATTTTCAAATAATGGCGCAATATTTCTATATCGGCGACTAAATCCCAAGTGGTGTTTTCACGTAATTCGGCGTGCGGTGTTGAGTGTCCACAACCGCGCTGGTCAAACAATACTATCCGATAGCGTTGCGGGTTAAAAAATTCTGCCATAGAAGGGCTACTGCCAGCTCCTGGACCACCATGTAAATATACCGCCGGCTTGCCTTTTGGATTACCATATTCGGAAAACGCGAGCGTGTGCAATGAGGATACGGGTAAAGTTCCAACATTAAACGGTTTGCCGGCAGGATAAACACTCACACGCCGATTATAAAGGCGTTGCCTTGGGTAATGCTAAAATGTCTGTCTATGCATATTCCCGCTTCAAGCAGGTTGATTGTGGCGCTGGATGTGCCTAGTGCCAATGATGCTTTGTCATTAGTAGACGCTATTGGCGATGCCGCCGATTTTTACAAAGTTGGGTTGGAATTATTTGCGGCGGGCGATGGGCATACGTTGGTGGAGGCACTAAAAAAACGCGGGTTGCGCGTTTTTGTGGATTTGAAACTATTTGATGTGCCGGAAACGGTAGCGCGGGCAACGGCGCAAGTTGCCGCACTTGGCGCCGACTTTCTCACCGTACACGGCAATGACGCTATTATGCAGGCAGCTGCTGATGCTAGGAGCACCCAATTAAAAATTCTCGCTGTAACTGCGCTAACTAGTTTAGACAGTGGAGACTTGCGAGATTTGGGTTTTTCTTGCGATGTGCGCGAATTGGTGTTGTCGCGCGCGCAACGGGCATTGAAACTTGGTTGTGACGGCGTAGTGTCGTCTGGCTTAGAAGTAGCAGCTTTGCGGCGGACATGTGGCAGTGATTTGGTTGTGGTCACTCCTGGAGTGCGACCGCTTACTAATCGCCCGCCGGATGACCAAAAGCGCGTTGCCACACCAACGCAAATTATCCGCGATGGCGGTGATTATCTGGTGGTGGGACGTCCGATTCGTGATGCCGCAAATCCTCGCGATGCAGCACTGGCGATACAAAAAGAAATTGCCGCTTCCTTGTCTGCGTAGTGTCTGATTTTGTACAATACACTTTCTTTACTGAAGTGCTATCTATGGAGAGATGGCCGAGTGGTTGAAGGCGCACGCCTGGAACGCGTGTATGTGGCAAAACTGCATCGTGGGTTCGAATCCCACTCTCTCCGCCAACTAAAACTGAAGATATTTCAGTGACTTACATAACAGGCAATTGTCCCACCAACAGTGGGATGCTAATTCTCAGATATCTTTTCAGACGGCTCAATCTGAGAAAGTTTGCTCAAAATAATTTAAGTGTCTCAAAGTGCTTTTTTGCCAGTGACTAGATGTACTATTTAATCACCCAAATTTGATAACTCAAGTTGAAACAATGGTAAAGCCAAACTGCATAACTGATAATGTCGGTCGGGAATCGATGTCGTTTATATGTATTCATCTACCAATCCTATCAAATTCAGGCAATTAAATTGGCGATACCCTTACGAAGGCTATTGGCGAAAAGTTATCTGTAAACCCAAAAAAATATTTAATCCCTTTAGCTGGAAACAAGGCGGGGCTTTATAAATTCAGAGTAGGGGATTGTAGGCTTTTATGTTCAAAAGATGATGAGAGGCTTCATATTTTGGTCGTTAAAGTGAAACGTAGGCGAGAAGTATCTAGAGCGTAATGTATCTTTTATAAAACAAAGGCACGCCCTATGTAAACGTGCTTAATATCAGCTTTGTTTTTTGAAATACGCTACCAACCACCACCACCACCAGAATAGCGAGTAATAAAGGGTAGTAGAGCGCTAAGTCTTCAATATGAAGTATTGATATTACTATTACTATGGATATGATATGAATTTTTGAGATAGATATTTTTAGAAGAGATAAAGAAGCAATCCCATATAAAATTTAAAAATCTTGACCTGCTATGGAAAGTATAAATTCTAGACAGAATAATTGAATATTTATGTTTTCAATGGTTTTTTTAAATTAGACTAAGGTTTCATGATGATTATTGTAACTAAATATTTAACTTGACAATGCCGGATTGAGGACGGGAGGCTAAAAACGCAAGAACGATTTCTGCAAAACTACTAGGGTCTTCTATGTGCGCGTTGTGTGCAGTGTTAGCAATTTCTTTATAATTCGCATTTGGTAGATTTGCCCTCAAAAAACTTATGCTTTTGGGGGTATAGGTGCGGTCATATTGTGCTCCGATGATGAGTATTTTTGCCGTTATCTTTTGCAATAAATATGTGATGTTGAAATGCTGCATCGCTTGTATTGCATTGAGCGCACTTTGCAAGCTAACATGCTCACTGCATTGCAGAACGCTTTCAAAATTAGGGTCTGACTTTCCTTGTATAAACCAAGTAGAAACAATATCCGCTTTGGCTGATTGGTAATTATTTTGCAGTCGTACCTTACTTTGTTCAAAGCTTTCAAAACGTTCTCCCAAATCACCGCTGCTATTAGTGGCATATGCGATCAATTTTAGTAGTTGGGGAGTATGTTGATTGTTATCTTCTGCTGTCAAAACTCCACATTGCAAGGCAACCATACCTCCCATAGAGTGCCCTAATAGATAGTAATGACTTAATCCACAATTTGCTATGGTCTCTAAAACATCTAATGCCATGTCTTTTATGTTATTACACGCACTGTATTCAGCGCTATCGCCAAATCCTGCCAAATCAATGGTAATGATTGGATGGTGTTTTTCAAATACTGTTATATTGTTAGAATAGAATGAGCCAGCGCATAAAAAGCCATGCACCATAACCAATGGTGGGCCATCTAGATTATTAGGGTTGTAAATTTTATATTGTAAGATCATCTTTAGGAATAAATATTGCGTGCCCGTTTTCTTGTGGGATCAAAAAATGGCATTGATTGAACTGTGCTTGGTGAATCCATTTAATACAGAAAATAAAATGATTCCAGTACCGTGTATTTTAATTAAAGTATCATTTGCTAATTGCAACCAAAGTGCATCACCTTTATTAACGGTATGCTGGTTATTGGGATTGAATCTAGGGTAATTTAATCTCTTTGTATTCAGTCCATTATTTACAGGTAAGTGGAGGCAAGACACTGTAAGTTAATTGTTTTTACCTTGAATGATTCTATTAAGTATCATGGCGCAAAATAAGATAGCAAACCCTGCTAAAATCCCCTGCCCAACGTTGGCGTATTGCAATGCTTCTAATACGTCTTCTCCCAACCCTTTTGCACCAATCAATGAAGCGACTACTACCATTGCCAAGCTCAACATAACTGTTTGATTGATGCCCGCAAAAATAGAAGGCGCAGCAAGCGGTAAATCTACCTTAGACAGCAAGTACCACTTATTGGCTCCAAATGCAATGGCAGCTTCTCGGATTGACTCTGGCACCCCTCGCATTCCAAGAACTGTCAAACGTACTACTGGTGTTCCGCCAAAAATCATCGTGATAATAATTGCAGCAGGTTTTCCAACACTAAATAATGCAATCACTGGAATCATAAAAACAAAAGAAGGCATTGTTTGCATAAAGTCCATAATGGGGCTAATGAAGTTATAAAACCGCTCTCTTCTGGCGCTAAAAACACCCAAAGGCACGCCAATGCTGATACTGATGCAAGCAGCAGTTCCTAACAAGGCAAGAGTTGTCATAGCTTTTTCCCAAAACTCAAACACCCCCATAAATAAAAGCGATAAGGCTGCAAAAACAGCCCCTTTAATACCAGCAGTAAGCCCTGTTAAAAGTATAATAAAGCTTGCAACAATTGGCCAAGGGGTATTGACAAACAACACTTCCAAATAATCTAAGAAGATACGAATAGTTTGAGAAATACCATAAAAAATGGATGAAGAGGACGAGGTCAGCCACTCAAAGAAACTCACAATGAAGTTAATGGCTTCAAGGCGATAAGCTGGGTTAGTCGGAAATTGCCTGAGATCAATAATTGATGCACCAAAGCCATAGTGAATAACTCCAATTGAAAATATAAAGCAAACAAATAAAACACTCAAAATAATATTACTGGTCTTCACGCCTGATTTGATGCTGCGGTCGGATAACCATTGAGAAAATCTTTTTTCCAATAGGCGATTGGCAATTGTTCCTTGAACGAATTTAGCCAACAATAAAACAGCCAGTCCTAATAAAGCGAACCAAATCGCAAGGTCTTCTTGCACTTGAATTTCTCGATGGATGTTGCTTATCTCATTTTTTAATGAAGTAATCCAACTTTCAATAGCAGCTACTTTTTCACTGCCTTTTTCAATTGCAACTTGTAATTGTCGCTCTCTTAAATTAATTGTGCCTTCAATACTCTCAATTCGTTGAGCATAAGATTGTGAAAAATCACCCAAGACGTTACGCACAATTTGAATAACTGCAAACGTTTCAACGATCACAAAAGGTAATCCCCATTTCCACAACCCACGCATGCCAAACCAAATTGGGCCAAGCAAAAAAGCAATAAAATTAAAACTCCAAATAAAAGATGTACTATCGCCTAAACGAGCAAACTCTCGACGGTAATATGCGTTATTGGTTCCTGTAAACTTATCCATCAAGACTAAGCGCTCTTCATGGTTTTGTTGTTGTTTGGATTTTTTGCCGGGTGATTGATTATTCATGTGTATCATCCTCCATCTATAACTGCTTTAAGCAAGTCTTGATATTGAATGACACCTTTCGGCTTATTTTGTTTATCAACTATAACTATCGGTTTTTCAGTATCTATTGCTGACTGTATCAAATCACTAAGAGGAGTATCTTCTGCATAAGTGGGATAATCATCACTATTAATCTGTCCATATTTATTTTCAAAAACAATTAATTTGGTCATAACCGAATGCGCTCGAACAACTTTTAACCTTGAAATACCCGCCACAAAGTCAGATACGTACTCATCAACAGGGTGCAATACAATGTTTTCAGGTGTGTCTTCTTGCACAATTCGACCATCACGCATAATCGCAATGCGGTCACCAATGCGCACAGCCTCATCCAAATCATGGGTGATAAAAAGCGTCGTTTTATTCATTTTGACAGATAATTCCATAAATTGCTTTTGTAATTGATTACGAATTAAAGGATCCAAAGCACTAAAAGGTTCATCCATTAATAAAATATCTGGGTCTGCTGCCAAAGCCCGCGCCAATCCGACTCGCTGCTGCATTCCTCCAGATAGTTCATTAGCAAATTTATTGCCCCAGCCATCCAAATTCACAAGGTGTAAATTACGTTCGGCAATTTCTAAACACTTATTCTTATTCACTCCTCTAATTTCTAAAGATAAAGAAATATTATCTAAAACTGAACGATGTGGCATAAGACCAAAATGTTGAAACACCATGGCAATATGATTATTGCGAAAACGTTGTAATTCCTTATCCTCAAAAGACATAATGTCAACGCCATTAATTAGTACCTCGCCATAAGTTGGCTCTAATAAACGGTTAATATGTCTTACTAACGTTGACTTGCCACTCCCAGAAAGTCCCATAATACAATAGATTTGTCCTGGTTTTACCGTAAAGCTGACATCCGCAACACCAACTACACAATCATATTGTTCTAAAACTTGTTTTTTTGAAATGCCTTGTTCTAAAACAGCTTTGAATGCTGCTTTATGATTTTTCCCAAATAATTTCCATACTTTGGAAACTTCAATAGCAAATTCACTCTCTTTTTTCATGCGCAATAGCTTTAAGAGTTTAGCCTCTACTTTCAAGCAGAGGCTAAGCTTTTCTGCACACTCAATAAATAAAAATTATAAACCTAACCAGCCATCAACTCGCTTACTATTATCTTTAATCCACTCGGTTACTACCTCACTGGCATCGCGTTTTTCGCCTGCGATTTGGAAGGCAAAATAACTGACATCCTCTGATGTTAATTGCATATTTTGCAAAAAGTCGTAAATGATAGGAGAGCGGTTTTCCAAAGATTTAGAAAATGCTACTTGAACTTGTTTCAAGGCATCTTCAGTCATTACTTTAGATTTTTCATACCAATCTGGGGAATCAGAAGGTTGAAGCATGACATATTTAGCAGGATCATACTTTGGTTCAGATAATCTTACAACATCGTATAAGAACCAAATAGCATGAGGCGAATAGCAATAAAAAGCATAACCTTTGCCTTTGGCTATTGTGTCACCAACGGTTGCCTGCATTACACTTTGTTCAGCTTTCACTGGCTCCATGAAAGGAAGCAAACCATAATCGCGAACTTTAACGCTATTGACATTGGCAGATGCCCAGCCTGGAGCTCCAACCCAAATCTCACCTTTTCCATTGCCATCGTTATCCATTAATTTCGCGATTTCAGGGCGTGCTAAATCAAAAATAGACTTTACATTATGTTTTTCTGAAAATTTACGCGAAACGCAAAAACTCTGTTTTCCCACATAATTTTTTGAACTCAATGCAACTCGCTTGGTGCCATCAACATACTTTTTAGTAAAACTTTGTTGATTCGGCAACCATACATCAGGGTGAACATCAATAGCACCTTTACCAGCATCCATGGCTTGAAAAATGCTAGCATTATTCCCCGGAACTAAATTAGCAGTACCACCAATTTTTGTCTCAACTACTGCTTTAATTAAATGAGCAATAGCTTTTGCTCCCACCCAAGCAGGTTCGCCAATGTTCACCTTTTCAGCAGCCATTGACCCTGAGCTAATAAAAGTGCTCATCAATAAGCACGATAATAATATTTTTTTCATAATACTCTCCTTTGAAATGCAAAAAACCACTAAAAATAAATCAGTCCATTACTCCAAGTTATGTCTATAGCCAAATAATGCTTGCGCACCTCCAGTATGGATAAACACAACGTTTTCGTTACGGTGAAATACACCCTTGCGAATCAAGTCTATCAAACCAGCCATCCCCTTACCCGAATAAACAGGATCCAATAATATGCCCTCTAGCTGAGCTGTCATTTGAATGGCTTCCAAAGTGCTATCAGCTGGAATGCCGTAACCTTCACCCACATAATCGCAATTTGCCTGCACTTCTTCTGGTGTAATTGCGGTTCTAAATCCCAACATTTGAGCGGTATCCTGTGCCAATGCTAAAACATTGGCTTCTTGAATGTCTCTAGGCATTCGTACACCAATACCCAAAACTGAAGTCGTGGCATTCATGCCATGAATACCAGTAACCAATCCGGCTTGAGTGCCACTAGAGCCTGTTGCATGAATGATATGATCCACATGAAGATTCTGTTCATTAGTTTGCGCTATAAGTTCAAGAGCACAATTGACATAACCTAAAGCTCCAATGGTATTTGATCCGCCACCAGGGATAATATAAGGGTTTTTGCCCTCAACACGCAATTTCTCAGCAACAGATTCCATGGCAGCATTCATATCCGTACCACTTGGATGGCGTGATATGTGTGTATTAAACATCTTAGTAAGTAAGACATTACCATTATGGTTATAGTCATTATCTTTACTATCAATTCGTTCTTCAAACAAAGCATAAGATGCCATTCCCAGCTTGGCAGCAATAGCAACCGATTGACGAACATGATTTGATTGAACCGCCCCCTGAGTGATAATAACATCGGCTTTCTTTTTGACTGCATCAGCCATTAAAAACTCTAGTTTTCGTGTTTTATTGCCACCACCAGCAAGACCTGTGCAATCATCCCGCTTAATCCAAATACGCGGACCGCCTAAAGCCTTAGACAAAGCCGACATTAGCTCTAACTGTGTTGGCAAATGTGAAAAAAGCAATCTTGGGAAACGGGTTAAGTTCATAATAAATTTAAAAAACATATCTCACTAAGAGAGAGGTTTGATTGTAGCAAAATTCAGTTCAGAAAAAATAATTCTAGCCAAGTAATTATGAATACACCATTTCATTATTTCAAAGCAGAGCTGCCCATAATCAAATACGCCATTATGCTCTATATCCGCTACCTTCTATCATTTAGATAGGACGAAGAGTTGTTGTATGAAAGAGGGATTGATGTAACGCATGAATCTATTCGCTACTGGGTTATAAAATTTGGATAACGTATTGGTTCTTCAATCAAACAAAAGCGTACAGGGCAATGCTCTAATTGGCGTTAGCATTTAGATGAAGTGTTTGTGAAAATCAAGGGAGCTCAACATTATTTATGGCGAGCAGTTGACCATGAGGGTGAGATGCTAGAAATATTTGTATCAGAAAACGTGATAAATAAGCCGCCTTAAAGTCCATAAAAAATATGATGAAATATTGAAGGTCTAATCAGATTGTCACAGATAAATTTCCATCTAGAGATAACCGATGTGTTTTGTAGATTGGCGATCGGCTTGTTTTATTAACTAATATTTATTTCGCTTAAAATTTTCAGCTTGCTCAAAAATTTATTTATAGACTTCATCTTTATCCATAGGTGGGTAGTCCCACTTATCTAATAAGAGAGTCAAATCAAACTGCAACCCTGCCTTAATGTCCTCGCGTTTGTTCCAGTCAGTATAGATAGCTTTATCGTCAATAATTTTTTTGACTTCGCTAGAGAGTCCAATCAATTTATCTTCTAGATAGGTAAAATCATATTTATGAGTTAAAGGAAGCAAGGTATCATAAAATGCTTTTTCCTCAAAACTAATTTCCATCTCTTTATACGATGACATTTCGTCTTCAAGTTTTTTGTACAAATTGATGATTTCATCTGAAAAATCATTGATTACTTCGCTTCTCAATACATCTTTTTCATTACGCTCATTGTATTTTTTAAATAAAGCATTCATCTGCTTAGAAAAATCTATGCCCTTAACTTTATTAATTTTATTTAACTCACCAATTGCATTAGCCATCATTTGTTGAAGTAATTGAAGTTTCGTATGAGGTTGTTTAATAGCGGCTACCTTTGCAAGATAGTCGGGATTAAAAATATCTATCTACTTTGATCTTTTCCAAGTTTGAATATCTCTTCAACACCATCGCTCATTAATGCTTGGTTAACTAAATCACGTACTTTACGATTCATTTGTTCTGCATCGGGTGTGCCGTTAGTAGTTATTTTAAATACAATATTGCGGACTGCTAAATAATAATAAATTTTATTTTTATGAGCTTGAGCTAATTTATCATTTCCTACGCAAATATCGTAAGCAAGTTTAAGTTGTTTGGTTAAGTCCATAAAAGCCTTTTCAAATTTTTTTGTTCTAATCGCAAAGTTAGCCGAATAACGTAAGCAGTTTAGTTATTCAAGTGGTGTGCCCTTGTAATAAGAAGTTGAATCAAATTCATGAAATAAGCTATCCAATAGGTGCAAATGATTTTTTACCACGATTACTGATTGTTCAATATCTTCTAGATTTTGATTTAGCCCATTAGTATATTGTGATAATGCAAGGTTCATTTACTTTTTGATGCCGATATAGTCTACGACTAATCCCTTTTCTTTTGTCTCAAACTTTCTATTTACTCTAGAAATAGCTTGGATAAGATTGTGTTTTTTGCCACTGTATTTTATCCTGCTTCAATAAGAGGTATCACTTGCGAATTTTTGCCCAAATTGTTAATTCATTAATCTGAAAACGTAGACTTTTAAGAATGAAAAAATAGGTTATGTGATTGTACCACTTGCTGGTTTGACGTTAAGTTGAGATAATCCGCCGTTTTTTTACTGACTTTGTGTACGAGTGTCAGCTGTCAATGTTAGTTTGTGCTTCTCAAGTCATAATGCTTTACGATATTGCAAAGCTTTGATATATTTACTGTTTATTGATGGTTAAAAAGCAGGTGTCTTACTGCAATATTTTTAAGAATATGGTTGATATTCTGATTTTTTGAAGATACCGCTACCGTTTTGTCGTCGCCCCTTACGAGCGCGGATATTACCCACCGTTTTCTGAATAGTTGGTGGGTCAGGTTGGATTTGAACCAACGACCCCACGCTTATCAAGCGTGTGCTCTAACCGCTGAGCTACAGACCCGCAAATACAAAAATTATGCAAATTATACACACCTAATAAGGCTGTCCGGTGACAGTATAATTAGGTGACGAATGAGCAGGAAGAGCGATTTTATCCACTTGCGGGTGTATAGCGAGTATTCTATGAACGATGGCGCCGCCCGACTTGGTGCAGTTGTCGCTCGTGCTGCCGAACTTAACATGCCGGCACTGGGGCTTGCCGACATGGGTAATATGTTTGGTGCCGTTAAATTTTTCAATGCGTGTCGTCAGCACGGCGTCAAGCCGATTATTGGGTGCGAAGTAACTGTAAATGACGGCGATAGCAATTTCGCTGTGCCATTGTTTTGTATGAACGCTGTCGGTTACAAAAATCTCAGCCGACTGCTCACCCGTGCCTATGACAAAGAAGAGGGTGGCAGTGGTGTTTTGCACGTTTCATGGCTGGAAAATACTGACATCACCACTGGGCTTATTGCCTTGTCGGGAGGAGCGCGTGGCGATATCGGGCGCAAGCTGTTAGAAGGGCAGCAGGATGCGGCTTTGGCAGCGGCGCGATGTTGGGCGGCGCGGTTTCCTGAGCGTTTTTATGTGGAAGTCTGGCGCACGACCGACGATGATCCACTAGCAGCGGCGTTATCGGTATTGGCTGCAAAGGTAGGCCTGCCGGTCGTAGCTACGCATCCTGTGCAATGCGTCCGTGCTGAAGAAACACAAATGCTAGAAGTGCGTCGCTGTATTGCTCACAACTGGCAGCTCAATGATGAGGCGCGAGGGAAACCTTTTTCCGATAAGCCTTATTTACTTAGTCCCGCCGACATGCAACAGCGTTTTGCTGATATGCCCGAGGCGCTGGCTAATAGCGTTGAAATTGCTCGGCGGTGTAATTTTTCTTATCATTTGGGTGAGCACTTTTTGCCACGGCTGGAGCAACTAGAGGGAGAAAATCCGGCAGATGCACTGATGCGATTGTCAACAGAAGGGCTGCTGCTACGTTTGCAAAGCGATACTATTCCTGATGAATATGAGAAGCGGCTGGCACACGAAATCGGCGTTATTAATTCAATGGGATTTGCTGATTATTATCTTATCGTTTCTGATTTTGTCGGCTGGGCAAAGCAAGAAAGTATTCCCGTTGGTCCCGGGCGGGGTTCGGGTGCGGGCTCGCTTGCTGCATATGCGTTGGGAATTACCGATTTGGATCCCATTTTTTATGGTTTGTTGTTTGAGCGCTTTTTAAATCCGGAGCGCGTATCTATGCCTGATTTTGATATTGATTTTTGCATTGACGGGCGCGACCGTGTTATTCGCTATGTCATGGAAAAATATGGAGTTGATCGTGTGGCGCAGATTGTTACTTTTGGACAAATTGGTGCGCGTGGTGCTGTGCGCGACGTTGGCAGAGTGCTGGGTTATCCATATGGATTTAGTGATCGTATTGCTCGTCTCATCCCCTTTGCGCCAGATATGACTCTAAAACGTGCAGTTAAAGAATCACCACCATTGGCAGAAGAAATTAACAATGATGAAGAAGTAGCACACCTGTACGAGTTGTCGCAGCAGGTAGAAGGATTGCCACGTAACATCGGAACTCACGCCGGCGGAGTGCTCATTGCACCCGCTCCCATCGTAGATTTTTGTCCGTTGTACGCTGCTGCCGATACAGGTAGTGCTGTCAGCCAACTAGACATGAATGACATTGAAAAAGTTGGCTTGGTGAAATTTGATTTTTTGGGATTAAAAACGCTTACCATTATTGATAAAGCAGAAAAACTGATTCGCAATAGTGGTTTGGGGGCGCCAGATTTTTCGCTAGAAAAAATATTAACGGATGACGTGAAGGCGTACGATTTGTATGCTCGTGGTGATACGCTGGGAGTTTTTCAGTGTGAGTCACGTGGTATGAGAAGCCTCATGCGACGACTTAAGCCCGATCGCTTTGGCGATATTGTCGCTCTGATGGCTTTGTTCCGACCCGGTCCGCTCGATTCTGGAATGGCGGATGATTACATTCGGCGTAAAAATGGCGAGTCAGATGTTACATACCCACATACCGTACTAGAAGACGCATTGCGCGAGACATATGGCGTTTTTGTCTATCAGGAACAAGTGATGGAAGCAGCCCGGTTATTGTCCGGGTATTCGTTGGGCGAAGCCGATTTGTTGCGGCGTGCTATTGGCAAGAAAAAAGCAGATGAAATGGCCGCCCAGCGGCAGCGTTTTGTTGAAGGCGCCAAAGATAAGCTGGCTGAGGGCAAATCGTCGGCATTGTTTGATCAGATTCAATCTTTTGCTGATTATGCGTTTAACAAATCTCATGCTGCTGCCTACGCGTTGCTGTCCTATCGTACTGCATATCTTAAGGCGCATTATCCGGCAGCATTTTATGCCGCTGTTATGAGTGCTGATGCTGGCGATACCGAGCGACTTAAAATATTAACCAATAGCGCTCGTAATGTGGATATTGTAGTGCTACCGCCCGACATCAATACCGGTGGGCGCGATTTTTTCACACCAGATGCGAGACATATTGCTTACAGTCTACAAGCCATCAAAGGTGTGGGTGGTGGAGTGGTAGACGAAATTGAACGCGCTCGTGGCAACAAGCCATTCGCTAATTTGTTTGATTGTTGTCGGCGCTTGCACGGTACTCGCCAAATCACCCAGGCGGCACTAGAAAATTTGATTTGTGCTGGTGCTTTTGACAGCTTGCATGATAATCGTGCCGCTGTGCTCGATTCTTTGCCGGCAGCGTTGGAAGAAGCCGCTCGTGGTGGTATGGGATTGTTTGGCGATACTGGTAATGCTCTTATTGACAGAGGGAAGTGGGGCGCATACGAAACGCTTGCAAATGAACTAAAAGCGTTGGGGTTTGCATTAACAGGATCTTTTTATACGTTGTATCAGGATTTTTTGCGAGATGTACCTCTCCAGCCACCGCGGTTGTCTGAAGTTAACGCAAAATCATCATCTTGTCGCATTGCCGGTGTGTATAACGGTACGATGACGCCTGCCAAAATGCGACGTGGCGGACGTGAAATTATTATTTTGCAAGATGATAGTGCCGCCGCTTTTGAAGTGGTGGTGGATGCGGTAATGCTGAAAAAAATGGGAAAACTAGAAGAGCAACAAGCGTTGTTGATTGTAGAAGGTAATGTAAGCAACGGTATGCATAACGCGGCACCGAGAGTATTTGCTGATCGTCTTTACACAAGGGATGATTTTGTTATTGAACGTGCACGTCGTTTAGTATTATCTTGTACTGCCGATACGCCAGTGGAAAAATTGCACGAAGAACTTAATTTTGCACAAGACGCAGCTGGGCACTGTGAGATTATTTTAAATTATGCAGACCAAACGCTGCGTTGCGCCATATCATTGGGTGACAAATGGAGTCCGAGCGAAAAATTGTGTAATCGGTTGCGCGAGATGACACCAAATATCAAAGTTAAGGTTGAATATTGATTCGAGTTTTTTCAATATGAGGGAATTCACTACTGACTATACGAGTGACGGAAGGTAACATTTGTCGTAACCGTGCGGCATCAGCAGTGCTAGCAGCAACAAGACACAGCTCGCTACTGGCAAAAGAAAACACTCGGCAACGCAATCCCTCACCGCCAGCAAAGACAATAGCGCGTTGAACTGCTTGTTCAAGTTGTGATAGCGTATCCGCTTGACGCCGATATTGCGTGAAGACATTGTCGGCGAGAATGTCGCTGATTTTTTTCATAATAGGAATAAAATATCTTTTTCGTAGATGCCTGTAAGGTATTCAGGATTTATTGTACGCAAATAATTGCGCTAGCTAAATAATGAATTATGGTTTTTATAATGCCCGAATAATTTGTTCGCACATTTTTTTTGCGTCGCCAAATAGCATCATGGTGTTATCGCGAAAGAAAATATCATTTTCTACGCCGGCGTAGCCGCCGCCTAGCGAGCGCTTGATAACCATAACGGTTTTAGCATTTCCTACCTCCAAAATCGGCATGCCATATATTGGGCTTGAAGGATCAGTCTTGGCTGCTGGATTGGTAGTGTCATTAGCACCGATAAGAAAGGCGACGTCAGCACGCGCAAAATCATTATTAATTTCTTCTAATTCAAAGACCTCATCATAAGGCACATTGGCTTCGGCTAACAGTACATTCATGTGACCAGGCATGCGTCCGGCAACCGGATGAATAGCATAACTCACAGAGATACCTTCTTTTTTGAGCAAATCTGCCATTTCACGCAGAGCGTGTTGCGCCTGGGCTACCGCCATGCCGTAGCCCGGTACGACAATGATACGTTCGGCGTTGCGCATGATAAACGCGGCATCGTCGGCGCTACCGGTTTTGACGGGGCGCGCTTCTCCATCGCTTGTGTTGCCGCTGCCGGTTGCCGTGTCACTGCCAAAACCACCTAACAATACATTGATAATTGAACGGTTCATACCTTTACACATAATATATGAGAGGATAGCGCCGCTGGCGCCTACTAGCGCGCCGGTGATAACTAATCCGATATTACCTAACGTAAAACCGATGCCGCAAGCTGCCCAGCCGGAGTAAGAATTAAGCATAGACACTACTACCGGCATGTCAGCGCCGCCAATAGGAATGATGAGTAAGACGCCCAATAACAACGATAACAAGATAAGTGAGATAAATGCAGTTGGTGATTGTGTTATGCAAAACCATATCAATAAAGCAATCAATACACATGCCATTAGGGCATTAAATTTGTGCTGGCCTACAAAAATTGTCGGTGATGAGCCGGCAATGCCTTGCAATTTCGTGAACGCCACTACCGATCCAGTGAAAGTAATAGCGCCGACGATGACGCCAATTCCCATTTCTAGTAAGCTAATGGTGCCGATGTCTCCAGTAGCACTACTAATGCCGTAAGCGACGGGATTGAAAAAGGCGGCTGAAGCGACCAACACGGCTGCCAAACCCACTAGAGAATGAAATGCTGCAACCAGTTGCGGTAGTGCTGTCATTTGAATGCGAATCGCTAATAGTGCGCCAACAAGGCCGCCTGCGAGAGCCGTAATGAGAATGCCAGTCAATGAAAACTTATCGGCGTCGGTTGCCACTATGGTTAAGGTAGTAATAATGGCAATAGCCATGCCGATCATGCCGATGATGTTGCCGCGTCGTGCAGTTTCTGGTGATGACAAGCTCCGCAGTGACATGATAAAACACACACCGGCTAACAAATACAAAAAACTGGCTCCTTGTGCCGTCATGTATTATCCTTTTTACGGAACATTGTTAGCATTCGTTGGGTTACGATAAACCCACCAACAATGTTGATGCCGGCGAGAAAAATAGCGGCATAACCAAATAATTTGGATAAATTAAATTCGCCGGCAGGGGCGGCGGCGATGAGTGCGCCGACAATAATAACCGATGAAATAGCGTTTGTTACGCCCATTAACGGCGAGTGCAAAGCTGGCGTGACGCTCCACACTACATAGTAGCCGACAAAACAGGCGAGAACGAATACGGTGAATAAAAACAACAGTGATGGTTGTCCGCTTTGTATCGCTTGCGTCGCCGCAACGGTAACTGTAATCGTGTTCATCTTGCGCCCTTTGGAACTCGCCAAAAACCGTCTTTGGCCACCATGGTAGCGTTAATGATTTCGTCTTCGGTGTCAAAATTTAGCGTGTCGTCTGTCGTAATAAGATTAATAAAAGCAAGGATGTTACGCGCATATAGATGGCTGGCGGCATTAGCCAAGCGTGACGGAACATTAACATTTCCGACAATGGTGACGCCGTTGTCGGTAACTATTGTTTGCCCGCGTACACAAAGTTCGCAATTGCCACCGGTTTCTGCTGCCAAATCTATAATTACTGTACCGCGCTTCATAGAGTTCACCATGCCTGCGCTAATCAGTTTGGGCGCGGGACGTCCGGGAATTAGCGCGGTGGTGATGACAATATCTTGTTTGATAATTGTTTCGGCAATTAGTTGTTGCTGCTTTTGTTGATATGCCGCCGACATTTCTTTGGCATAGCCGCCGGCAGTTTGTGCTTGTTTAAACTCTTCATCTTCAACGGCGACAAAACGGGCACCTAGTGATTCAACTTCTTCTTTGGTGCTGGGGCGTACATCCGTTGCCCACACTATCGCACCCAGTCGCCGTGCCGTAGCAATAGCTTGTAAGCCGGCGACGCCGACACCCATGATAAATACGCGTGCTGCGGGTACCGTTCCGGCTGCAGTCATCATCATTGGCAATGAGCGGTCGTAATGTGCTGCGGCATCCAATACCGCTTTATAACCGGATAAATTAGCCTGAGAGGATAGAACGTCCATTGTTTGTGCGCGGGTAATGCGCGGTAGTCGCTCCAGTGCGAACAAAGTCACGCCCGCCTGTGTAAGTGTTTGTGCAGTGGCAGCGGCGCCTTCTCCGTCTAGCCGACAAATGAGTGTTTGCCCGGCGGTAAACAGTGTAGTTTGAGCATCTGTGGGAGAGGCAATTTTAAGCACCAATTGAGCGCCATTAATTGCCTCAGCGGCAGTAGCCATCATATTTGCCCCTGCAGTTTCATAATCGGTATCGGAAAAACCGGCAGTAAAGCCGGCGCCGCGCTCCACCCGCACTACATGATTTTGTTTCGTCAATTTGCTGACGGTTTCCGGCGTCGCGGCAACCCGCCGTTCACCGGCGTCGCATTCTTTAATAACGGTAAAAACAAGTGGCATAAAGGGCAAAGTTCTGATTATAATGATTTGTTGTATTACTGTACAGCAACAAACGAGGCAAATAATGCAAGGTTAGCTGTAAATAACGCTTGGCGTTGGCTATTTAGTTTTGTGGTGAATTAAGTATTTAAATATTTATTTAATTCATTGAAATAACGGCTATTTAGTTTTGTTATGAATTAAATATCTAAACCGCTATCTGGATGTAAACGACTTTTTTCTAATGCATCCATCAATTTTTTTGGTAGCTCACCAAAATCACCATTAGACATTAACAATATACAGTCACCAGGGCGTATTTCTTGCAATATATGTGCCAATGCCATATCTGCATTTGTACAAATAGTAGCTTTGTCGCCAAGTATTTTGAGTGCTTTTTCTAGCCACGGTTGCGTACCGACGGCAACGATTTTTTCGGCGGCAGCTAACGATTTCGGTAGTTCCTCTGCAAATATGCCGGCTTTCATTGTGTTGGAGCGCGGCTCAAACACCGTGAGTAACCGCCTGTGGGGCTCTGCTTCCGCTAGCGCTTCCAGACTTTTTCGGTAAGCGGTGGGGTGGTGACCAAAGTCATCATATAAGACTACGTCACCGACATTCGTCAATTTTTGTAGTCGCCGTAACGGTGGCTTAAAGTCGCGTAGATAATCGCCAACGTGAAGCGGCTTTACACCGACAAAGGCCGCTGCTGCTGCTGCTGCGACAATATTGTCACGGTTTGCAGCTCCCGCCAATGGTGGCACAAAACGGCAACATTCTTCACCGTCGTGCCATATCGCCATTTCTTTTCCATGCCATCGCCATTGCCAATCGCCGGTTTCGCCAAAGGTAACGGTCGGACAATACGCACCTATTTTTATGGCAGAAGCTAAGTTAGCGTCATCGGTGCGAGCTATTGCCAAGCCGTCAGCGGGCAGAAGGCGCAATAAATAATGAAATTGTTTCACAATTTCGCCAACATTGGAATAAATATCAGCATGATCAAACTCTAAATTATTGAGTACTGTTACCGTTGGTCGATAATGTAAAAACTTCGGGCGTTTGTCAAAAAAGGCAGTGTCGTACTCGTCAGCTTCAATAACAAAAAAAGGCGACGTCCCCAGTCGTGCCGAAATGTCAAAGTTTTGTGGTAATCCACCCAGTAAAAAACCAGGCGCAAAACCTGCCCGTTCTAGCAGCCACAGTAGTAGCGAAGTGGTTGTGGTTTTGCCGTGTGTGCCAGCAACGGCCAAAACCGTACGTGATGACAGCACTTTCTCTCCCAGCCACTGTGCACCGGAAATATACGGCCGGCGTTCCAGCAACACCGATTCCATCAGTGGGTTGCCGCGCGATACAGCATTACCCACTACATAACAATCTGCCGGACGAGTCTCCACCGTGGCGTCGTAGCCGGTAAATAAGGGCACTCCCAGCGCTTGCGCTTGTGTTCCCATTGGCGGATAAAACGCAGCGTCGCTGCCGCTTACGGTATATCCCATTTCTTTGGCAATGCGTGCCGCACCCGCCATGAAAGCACCGGCAATACCGATAAAATGTAAATGCTCGCTCATTTATTAATTAAAATAAACATAGATTACTGTTGCCAGAGCGGGCGTACACCGGTTTCTTTTTCCATCGTGTCCAGATAGGCGTTATGAGCAGCGATTTCCTCTTCACTAGCTGCAAAAAAACGCACCGGCACGGCTTTTTCAGGCGTGACAGAAGCGCGTATTGGCGACAGTAGCGACATTCTCATGGCAAGTTGTCCGCGCGTCATGTGTAGATACACTTCTGCTAATAATTTAGCGTCTAGCAAAGCATTGTGTTTGGTGCGTTCCGAGTCGTCCACACCGTAATGTTTGCACAAATCTTCCAGCCGGTGACGACGTAAAAACGTATTTTGTCGGCGCGATAAATTAAGCGTACACAAGACATTGTGTGTGATGTTGCGTACTGGCGGCATATTTAGGCGTTCAAATTCGGAGTCTAGAAAATCGCAGTCAAAAGCAGCATTGTGAATGATGAGTTCGGCATCACGCAGAAAATTTTGTAGAGCGAGGGCAATTTCGGCAAACCGCGGTTTGCTAGCGAGAAACTCGGCGCCCATGCCGTGTACCCGTTCAGCGTCGGCATCAATGTCGCGTTCAGGATTGCAATAAGCATGAAACTGCCCTTCCGTACCATTAATAGCGTGACGATTTTCGTATGCCAGTGCTACGACTTCAATAATGCGATGTCCTTCAGCTGGCTTTAATCCAGTGGTTTCAGTGTCTAAAAAAATCTGTTTCATACGGTCATGATGTCTGCTCTAATAATTGTTGGACGCCTTGATTGGCAAGTTTATCGGCGAGGTTGTTGCCTTCGCAATCGGCATGTCCACGTACCCATTGCCACTCAATGTGATGTTGTTTTGCAGCCTCGGCGAGTTGTCGCCACAAATCTGCATTTTTGACCGCCTTACCTGATGCGGTGCGAAATCCTCGTCGTTGCCAATTGTCAAGCCATTCCGTCATGCCGCGCTGTAGATATTGCGAATCGGTGCGCACTTGAACTCGGCAGGAGTGCTTGAGTACCGCTAAAGAATTAATGACGGCGGTCATTTCCATGCGGTTGTTAGTGGTGTTTTCTTCGCCACCGCACAATTGCTTTTCTTGGTCATCCCATTGCAACACCGCGCCCCAGCCGCCGGGACCAGGATTGCCTTTGCAGGCGCCGTCGGTATAGATGATAACCGGTGTGCTCATACGTTTCGTTGCTGCCGCTTTGGTTCAACTGCCGGTAAGCGCCGTGGCAGGCGGTTTTTGCTAAAGTGGGGAATAATCACCCGCATTCCTAGACGATGTTTGACGGCACTAATAAAATATACGCCACCACACAGCGGCCACCAGCGGCGGCCAGCTTTTTCCATCCATCCCATGCGTCGGCGAGCTTCTCGGCGATACAGTGGTGGCAAAAACACCGCAAAACGACCCTCTACTACGCTCATATCAAGCAGTGCCAACCAATCTTTAATTCGCCGTAGCGTCAACCAACGTCCGCGCCACGGTAATGACGTTAGCCCTACCGAGGCACCCAGTAAGCTTATTGGATTGAAGCCAACAATGAGTAACCGCCCATCGGGGCGCAGTGCTCGCACCGCCTCGCGCAAAACGGCGTGTGGTGCATCAGCGGCGTCTAGTGCGTGCTGTAGCACAATAAAATCCACCGAATCGTCGGCAAATGGTAACGCTGTACTATCGGCGACAATATGTCCGTTAATGCCAATAATTGCGTGATTACGTACTGGCGCGCGACGAGTCATCGGGCGATGTGTGAGCCCTAGTTGCAGGGCAAAAAATCCAAAAGAGTCGCGCACCATGCTATTGCAATAACGTTGTTCTTGTGCCAGTACCCAGCGACCAAAACCGGATAAAAACCAAGAATCCGCATTGCTTTTTGCAGTTGATTGTATTATCATAAGAGAGAATGATTAAAGTCAGTGTTATTTCAGCATTAAAGGATAATTATATCCACTTGTTGTCGATGGCGAAGGGCGCTGTAGTTATTGATCCCGGTGAAGCCTCACCCGTACTGGCTACTTTAACACGCGAAAATTTGACATTGGAAGCCATCGTGCTTACCCACCGTCATTATGATCATGTTGACGGTGTTAGCGAGCTTATCGTGCATTACCCGAATGCTATCGTTTACGCTCCCGCTGGTTGCGATGTTGAGTCCGCGCACATTTGTGCTGAGGGTGACAATATCACGTTACTGAATGATTCACTGATTTTGCGCACGCTGGCAACGCCCGGGCACACCAAAGAGCATGTCTCATATATAGGCGGTGGCATGGCGTTTTGTGGTGATATTGTTTTTGCTTGCGGTTGTGGGCGAGTGTTTGAAGGCACTTTGGCACAGATGTGCGATTCAGTTGGGCGCTTGGCGGCGCTACCAGATGAAACGTTATTGTACTGTGGGCATGAGTACACCGCTGCTAACATTCGTTTTGCCTGTGCCGTAGAACCAGATAATACCGATTTGCGGCGGCGGCAGGTAATGGTGGAAAAAAAACGCGGCGCAGGCATACCCACAGTACCTTTTACTGTTGCCGATGAAAAAGCATGTAATCCATTTTTTCGCTTGCGTGAGACAAACGTTATCCACGCGGCGCAAAAATATGCGGGTAAAACGTTGACTGGTGATGCCGCTGTTTTTAGCGCACTTCGCCGTTGGAAAGATTCTTATTAACATATTTCGTCTGCCGCAATACAAAATGTTTTTGTAGCAAAAATAAAGTAATATCGTCTACAACTGCCGTGATAAAATATTTCTACTTAATAATACCGACCACTAAACAAATATGCTACTGATTAATTGCCCTTGGTGCGGTGCGCGAGAGCAAACTGAATTTTCATATCACGGAGAGGCGCACATTGTGCGAGCGAAAAAAACAGAAGCGCTATCAGATGAAGAATGGGCGGATTATTTGTTTATGCGCACTAATCCCAAGGGAGTGCATTATGAACGTTGGATGCACGTTTTTGGCTGCCGTCGCTGGTTTAACGTAGCGCGACATACAGTGACTGGAGAAATTTACGGTTCCTATCAAATTGGTGACGACAAACCGGCAGCTGCCTTGGAAGCGCAAAAAAAACAATGAGTCAAAAATATCGCTTATCTACTGGCGGGTGTGTTGATCGTCAACGCCCGCTGACTTTTACGTTTAATGGCGAAACGCTACAGGGCTTCGCTGGCGACACGGTCGCTTCGGCACTTTTGGCGAACGGCGTTAATGTTGTTGGTCGTAGTTTTAAATATCGTCGTCCGCGCGGCATTGTTACTGCTGGACCGGAGGAGCCTAATGCCATATTTACTATTGGTAGCGGTGCACTGCACACGCCAAACGTGCGCGCAACATTAACCAAATTAGAAGATGGTATGACAGTGCGCTCGCAAAGCGGTTGGCCATCGGTAAATATGGACGTTGGTGCCGTGTTGGGAACAGTAGGAATGCTATTACCGGCGGGCTTTTATTACAAAACTTTCATGTGGCCACCAAAGCTTTGGATGTTTTATGAAAAAATTATTCGCCGCTTTGCTTTCGGCGGCAAAGCACCATCGGAAAACGACCCAGATGCGTACATTCATCACCACGCTCATTGCGATGTGCTTATTATCGGTGGCGGTCCAGCTGGTCTTGCGGCGGCACTGACGGCGGGAAAAAGTGGCGCGAATGTCATACTGGCGGAGATGAACTCGGAATTGGGTGGCGACCTGCTCAACGATGATGGTGAGATGCCAATCAATGGACAGTCGGCGGCGGATTGGTTGCGCGATGCTAAGCAAGTACTAAATGGAATGGAAAATACCACAGTAATTACCAGTACTACGGTGCAGGGTTATCATGACTATAACGCGCTGATTGCGATAGAAAACGTATCTCAGGGCAGCGGCAAATTGCGGCAACGGTTGTGGAAAATTCGTGCTAAACAAGTTGTCGTTGCCGCTGGTGCAATTGAACGACCACCAGTGTTTGCAGACAGTGACGTGCCCGGCGTGATGACAGCCAATGCAGTACGCACTTATATTAATCGTTATGGTGTGCTGCCCGGGCACAATATTCTTTTTTTTACGAATAATGATAGTGCTTACGCGGCGGCACTGGCAGCGGTGAATGCGGGAGCACGCGTAGAAGTTGCCGATATCCGTTGTAATGCGGATGGATATTGGCAGCAGCGTGCCCGCGATGCCGGTATTACTATGCGATTAGGATATGGTATTTGTGGAGTACGCCGTACTGGCGGGCTGCTGGCAACGAAGTTGGCGGAGTTGGCACCGGGAGGCGATGCGTTGCAAGCAGATAAGAATTTTTTGTCCCATGCCTACGATGCGATTGCCGTTTCTGGTGGTTGGACACCTACGGCACATTTGTTTTCTCAATCACGCGGCGAACTCGTATGGGACAAGCAATGTGGCGCTTTTATCCCCAGTAAGGCACACCCACTTAACTCTTGTCGTGCCTGTGGTGCCGCAAATGCGGTGTTTTCATTATCATCATGTTTACGCGAGGGCGCTGAGGTTGGTGCGGCTGCAGCAAATGCGGCTGGTTTTTCTTCCTCCGCTACAGCACCCACCACCACCCCCGCGCCACTGGAATGTGCCTCACTGTTCGTGCCGTTTGTTCCCACTTTCCATCCGTTGGGGAAGGGGCCGGGTAAACATTTTGTGGATTGGATGAATGATGTCACCGCTGCTGATATTATTCTGGCGGCGCGTGAGGGATATGAATCAGTAGAACATATGAAGCGTTATACCGCCGCCGGTTTTGGCACTGATCAAGGTAAAACTGGCAACATTAATGCACTGTGCTTGTTGGCTCATGTGCGTGGACAAGCGCCGGAGGATATCGGGCATACTACTTTTCGCCCGAACTATACGCCGATGCCTTTTGGCGCGATTACTGGGTTCAATCGACGTGAGTTGTACGCGCCAGTAAGGCGTACGCCGCTACATAGTTGGCACACGACTCGTGGTGCAGTATTTGAAGACGTGGGCGAGTGGAAGCGCCCCTGCTATTTTCCAACCGCTGGTGAAAACATGGCGGCGGCAACAGCTCGTGAATGCCGTGCGGCAAGGAATGAGGCGGGTATTATGGATGCCTCTACATTGGGAAAAATTGATATTCAAGGACCGGATGCGGCGGAATTTCTGGATATGATTTATACCAACAACATGTCATCGCTTAAAAATGGATACTGCCGTTACGGCATGATGTTGCGTGAGGACGGTATGATTTTTGATGATGGTGTTGCTATGCGGATTGATGACGGACATTTTCATATAACCACGTCTACCGGTCATGCCGCCAGCGTTATGAACTGGTTGGAAGAGTGGCTGCAAACTGAAAGACCAGACTTGCGTGTGTTTTGTACTAGCGTTACCGAACAATGGACTGTCATCGCCTTGGTAGGACCGAAAAGCCGTGATATTTTGTCTGCTGTTACCGATATTTCTCTGACAACGGAAGATTTTCCATTTATGTCCATGCGTGAAGGTGCGGTAGCAGGTGTGCGGGCGCGGGTGTGCCGTGTGAGTTTTTCTGGTGAGTTATCTTATGAAATTAATGTTCCTTCTCGCTATGGATTGCATGTATGGGAAACGTTAATGGCGGCGGGCGAACCACATCACATTACCCCTTATGGTACCGAAACGATGCGAGTATTGCGGGCGG
>JANQAO010000005.1 GCA_030386295.1 Candidatus Persebacteraceae bacterium Df01
TCACATCGTCAAACGGGATCGGTAGGCTTTGCGTCAATCAGCGGTGGAGAATTAGGATCAAACCAACTGACAGTAGATAGTCCTCTGTTTACGGTAGCTGCAGATGGAGAGATATTGCTGACGATTGCGGTAGCAGGACCAGCGACACTAACGGGAACGATAGAAGTATTCTTACCTTCAGATGTTTTGGGAGATGACAGTGCGTCTTATGAATTTTTGGTAACGGTATTGGATAACGTTGACATTGGTGGAAATTCAGCTGAGTTGACGGTTGGTAACAGTTATGAAGGAGAGTTGACGGTATTGACTGCATCAGGTGGTGCAGGAAATTATTCGGTGTTGCTATCTGATGAAACGAATTTTGCCGGAACGGTAGTCGGTGAAGATGTATTACTAACGATATTGAGTGTAGGAACATCATCGCCGAGTACGTTAGCGTTGACGATTGAGGTTTTAGACGGAGCGATACCGCCAGTGACGGCGACATCAGAGATAACCATTTATGTATTGCCAACAGTAAGTTTTTCTCAACCAATTAATTTAGTGCAATTGCGACACCAATACACGGGTGCAGTACTGACGTTGACAGCGACGGGAGGAAACGAAATATATCAACACACTGTGTTGAATTCATTATTTACTGCCGGGACTGTGCAGATGAGTTTAGTGACTATATCCTTAACGGGAACTGTATCTGGACCAACGACGCTGATAGTGACGGTACAAACGGAAGATACATTTTCGTTTCCGGTAACTGCGGTAGCGGCGGTGACGATAGAAATATTCTCGCAATTGACGCACACAGTGGCTACGGTACCGGTGGTGGAGAACGAGGTCTCAGTGGTAGTGACACTTTCGGCCATTGGTGGCAGTGGTAATTATGAACACGAGGTAGTGTCAACAACGCTCTTTACGGTGATAGATGCTCAAAGTCAATTGGCGAAGGTATCATTAACAGTAGGACAATCGCCACAGACACTGACGGTGACAGTGCAAACTAAAGATACGCAGACTGATGTGACGGTAACAAGTGAAGTATTTATTACCGTGTTGGGACGACCAGACCTGCCAGCACACACTCTGACGGCGACAATATTGGGTGATGTGAATGTGATAGCAGCGTCATTGTCACCGATTGGCGGTAGCGGTAACTACAGCGTGTCGGGTGTACATTCACAATTCACAATAAACGCAACTACCGGCGTGGTAGAAGTAACGGTCGCACAATCGTTGGTGCTTACGCACGATATTGTGCTTACGTTGGCGGATCTGGCTTATTCGAGTGATGCTTTAAAAAGGACAATCACTTTGAAATTGGAGGTGCCGGACAGAGATCGGATGTTAATCATTGGCGGCGATATAGACGGCATAAGAGATAACGTGCGTTGGTCAACGAATGGCAGCGTGTGGTTGTCGTCTAATGTGCTGACTGATAATAAAGCGCGCCCGGCGGCACTTAGCAGTGGCGGGACAGTATTCGTTATTGGCGGCTGGACAAACACTAGGAACTCGGGGTGGCTAGATTATTTTTCAGGCGACAACGACTGGATCCAGCAGGCGACACAATACGATGAAACTGACCCGGTAACGCGGCACGGTCACGAGGGGTGGGTGTTAAATGGGACGATGTACATTGCGGGTGGAGAGGACTCGTCGGATGCAAACGTGGCCTTTTCCACAGACGGTCTGACGTGGACAATACTGACGGCTGCGGCAGATGGAGTGTCGGGTTCATCGTCGGCAGTGTCATTAAGTTTCTTGGAGCGTGAGAACTATGGCGCGGCGACGCACAATGGAACGATGTTCCTTTTTGGTGGCAATGCTAGTACTGGCTCAGCGGCGGTGTATGAGGATATGTGGGCATCAACAAACGGTGCGGTGTGGAGGCAGATAGCAACAAGCATCCCCGCTGGGACAGGGGCGAATTCTCAATTGGTATCTCACAATGGTTTGTTATATCTGATTGGCGGCAGTAGCAGTGATATCGACGAGGCTAACGACATGGTGTGGAGTTCATCTGACGGAGTGAGCTGGACAGAGAGTCCGGCAATGGTTGATAGCTTGTATGCTCACAGTGCGCTGTCATTCAATGGAACACTGTATGCGATGGGGCGTGACAGCAATACAGTGGCAAGAGTGAACGCCATGGCAGCAGATGGCAGTTGGATTAGGGTAACGGCAGTGGCGGGATACGAATTGTCGGATGTTGCTTTTGGCAATGAAGCGGTGTATTTACTAAATGAGCAAGAAGCAACACTGACTTCTCCGTCAGCGGTTACGGTGGCGAATAGCCTGTTTATCGTGCCGCTAAGTGGTGAGGTAGTGTTGACGCTATCAGTGAGTGGTGGCCGTGGTGGCCCGTATGTGCAGACGGGTGCAACTGTGCAGAGTTTGATTGGTAGCGAGGGAGTACTGACAATAGCAGTGACACCGTCTGCGCTTACGCAAACACTAATGCTGACGATAGCGGATGCAAACCATGCAAATACAGAGACGACAGTGGAGGTTAACTTATTGCCTCTAGTGTCACTGATAAGCGATAACGGCATTATGATTTCACTTGAAGGACTAAATAATGTTGCCATATTGACGCTAACGCTCGGCGGCGGCGGCGGCGGTCCTTATAGTGTGTCGGGCGAACATCCGCAATTCGACATTGGCAGCGACGGAGTTATTTCTGTAGTAATGATGCAAACAGGGAGTGAGACTCACAGTATTGTGTTGACACTTGTGGATAATAATTTTGTCACGTCGCCGGCTACGGTGACTTTGATTTTGAATCCGCAACAACTGGCAGTTCTCAATGCAAATGATTTGTTAGTAGCAGTGGAGGCAAATATATTAGGTGAGACGGAAGGTCTTTTTGTAACGGTGTCAGTAATTGGCGGCAGTGGTGATTATGCAATCTCCGAAGATAGTTCGCTTTTTGGTGTTGACAATAACGGTGTGATGTCATTGACGGCGTTGGTAACAATAACGGGAACGCATACGGCAGTGCTAACTGTACAAGATACGAAAATTCCTGGCGATATTATCGTTTCGGTATTTTTTGAGATACCGGATGAGGTGCGGATGATTTTGGTGGGATCTGATATATCTGAAAGCCAAAGAGATGTACGCTGGTCTACCAATGGTAGCATTTGGATAAAGCAGGATGAAGCGTTAGATACCGGTGAGTCAGCTGCCCGAGACGGCGCTGGTTTTGTTCTTAACGACACGTTGTTTATTGCGTCGTATTTGGATGATGTGGGTAAATACCAATATTCTTCTGACAGCGGTGTTTCATGGACGAGCGGCTCACTTCCTGGTGCTCTGGATACAAGCTCTGGATTTGAGGCCGAGGTTATTAATAATGTGGCATACCTGTTTGGTTCTACTTCTAATGACAGTGGAGTATATCGTTCTACCAACGGCACCGATTGGACAAAATTGACTGTAAGTGGCATTACCGATGCAGCATTTGATCGCCAATATCATGCGGTCGCCGTACACAACGGCAGTATTTATATGATTGGGGGAGTAGACAGTGGCAATCGTAATGTATGGCGTTCTAGTGATGGGATCAACTGGGTTCAAGTAGCGACTTCGTTGCCATCTGGTACGGGGATAAACATGGATGTGGTGTCATACGCCGATAGTTTGTATTTGATAGGGGGTGATGACAGTGACCATGAAAATGAAACGTCACAGGTGTGGGTTTCAAATGATGGAGCGTCTTGGTCTTCATATTCGGCACTACCCTCTGATATAACATCGCCGCATGGTTATGTACGCGGCGGTAGTTTGTATGTAGTGGGTACTGATGGGAGTACAAACAGCGGCCATGTATTTGTACTAGAGGCTAATGATGAGTGGAGAGAATTAACAATATCTTCGGTACCATCAGGCACAGATGATTTGGGCGATTTGGGTGATTTGGGTATACCAATAATATACGATCCTTACGTTACCAAATCGGGACCGTTGTTTTCGTCAACGCCGCCAGTGAATTTGGAAAGCTCCAATATTGTTACTGCACACATTTTGGGTGAAGAAGATGGTGCTGCGTTTACACTGGAGTTGAGCGGCGGCAGCACCCGTGGAAATTATCGAGTTTTGGGTTCACACTCGCAATTTGCTATGAGTGGCGTTGTGATTTCGGTTACGGCGTTACAAACCATTACGACAACGCACACGTTAGTGCTGACGTTGCAAGATGCGGGGCATCCGGATACTGTTTTGGATAGTATTGTCACGGTGACAGTAGATGTGCCCGACAGGGCGCGAATGTTATTGCATGGCGGCGCGAAGAGCTCAGGTCGTAATCGTTGGTCAGCCAATGGCAAGGTTTGGGTGGAACGACATCTTGCTTTTTCGGGTATGCGGGCAGGAGTTGGCTTTCATCATGAGGGAAGCGTGATTCTTGTGGGCGGTTTGGTCGAAGGTTCAAGTGATGCTTATATCAACAGCATTGCTCGTTCTCCAGATTCCTTCGGCACGAACTGGATACAAACTCCCGATACTGCTGTGGCATCTCGCGCAGGTATGAAAGGCGCGATACTTAACGGAACACTATATTTTTCTGGTGGTGAATTGAACAGTGATAACAATAATATAAAATCTTCGACTGACGGAGTTAATTGGACGACTCTGACAGTAGAGGCTTATGAGCAAGGTGCAACAACCCCCACAACGGGAATAAATCAAGACTTCCTTGAACGGGGCTACCATGCCATGGTGGAACACAACAACACTTTATTCATTATTGGCGGGGATCAGAACCAAGATGTGTGGTCATCCACTAACGGCACTGTGTGGAATCAAGTTACGACAGCGCTACCGGCAGAAACGGGTTACTACCCGGCTGTGGCATCGCACAACGGCTTTTTGTATATGATGGCAGGGGATCCAAGTAGTAATAGCGGTGCTAGTAATAAGGCATGGCGCTCAGATGACGGAGCGGAATGGGAAGAGCTGGGTGATTTAGGTACTGATGGGGTGAGATGGGCGTCGGCATTTTCACTTGCTGGCTCATTGTACGTGGTTGCGGCGATTAGTGAGAGCAGCCGCGGGATTGTTTTTGTTTTGAATGAAGATGGCACTACGTGGAGAGAACTAACTTCAACAGCGTTTAATTTAGAAACTGGCGTTGCTACTTTTAACAAAATAGGACTTGATATGATACCGGTGTTGTATGATCCCTACTAGCCGGGAGCTCCTTTGGCTGTGGGTACACTATCAATGGTGAAGCTGGATAATATGCTTCTTCAACGATAAGGGAATCTATTTTGGGCAACAGAGACGGTGCCGTGCTGACACTGACTCTGAAAGGTGGTAGCAACGATTCATATTTAGTGCGTGGCTCACACCCGCAATTTGCTGTTGGTAGTGGCGGTGTGATTTCGGTTACGGCGTTACAAACCATTCCGACAACACACACATTGGTGCTGACTTTGGATGATGGGCGTTATCCGAATTCCGGTTCGTACAATGTTGTTACGGTGATGATAGATGTGCCCGACAGGGCGCGAATGTTATTGCTTGGCGGCGCGAGTAGCCCAGGACGTAATCGTTGGTCAACCAATGGCACGATTTGGGTGGAACAAGATAATGCTTTTTCGAGTTTTCGGGCAGGAGCTAGCTTTTATCATGAGGGAAGCGTGGTTGTTGTGGGCGGTTTGTCCGGCAATTCAGGTAATGATTATATCGACAGAATTACTCGTTCTTCAGATGCCTTAGGCACGAACTGGATACAAACTTCCGATACTGCTGTGGCATCTCGCGCAGGTATGGAAGGCGCGGTACTTAACGGAACACTATAATTATGCGTCCAGCGGACGGAATTAATCGGCAAGCGCAGGGCCACTGGCGTGACGGAAACAGCAATGAGTCATGAGTTTTTGCGCCGAGGGAATTTTGGTGCGGTATTTCTTAACGGCACGATGTACATTATGGGCGGGATAAAGTACGCAAGCAATGGAGCTTTCTCCGGTGCTGCGGATAATGATTTTGATATGGTAATCGGTGCTTTGGTAGATGACTTGTGGTGGTCAACTGATGGTAGAACTTGGACACAGGTAGACCAAAGTGAATTGATTGCTGAGCAACCTGACGATTTCGGTCGTGAAAATGGCTTTCGTTTGGGTCCCCCAAGACTTGTAGCAGCCCATGGGGCGGATTGTATTTTATTCAAGGTGTGCAAGGTGGAACGGATATCGTATGGCGTTCAGCGGGCGGGGGAGCAAGCTGGGTAAGTGTGGCCGCTCACATGCCATACATTATTAACCCGCCGATGAATGTCCTATCATTTGGCGGCAATCTGTATATTATGGGAGGAGATGGTTTCGGTTCGACAGATTTTATAGATATTACACAAACAGGTGACAGTTGGAGTAGTTAAATTTATGTAAATACGCAATCGCTTTCTGATTTGCTGGACAGGCAGCGCAGCAGCGAAATTGTGTTTGATATAGACCCTTAAAAAAAGTTGGCCGTGATGTTTCTGTAAAATTTGATTTGAATAGATTATGAGCAATTGGCATTGTGCTTGCTAAACCTTACTAAGACAAAATTTGCTAACTCAGCATTGAAGTATTTTTTCGTCACCAGATGGCAAGGCTATTTTTTATTGACTTCGTTGTGATAGAGGAAAGGTAACGGCGAACATTAGCGCCGCAGCACTCACAATAGAAGGACCCGCGGGAGTGTCAATGTGCAGCGACATGGTTAAACCGCCAATAACTGCTAGCACTCCTACCGCCGCTGCTATCGCAGCCATGCTTGTTGGCGATTTTGCGAATTGTCGTGCCGTTGCCGCTGGAATGATTAACAACGAAGTAATAAGTAAAGCGCCGACAATGCGAATGGAAATTGCCACTACTATCGTCATCAGCAGCATTAATAATAAATTAGCGTGTAGCGGGTTTATTCCTTCGGATGCAGCTAAATCTTCGTGAATAGCGGTCAGAGTAAGCATTTGCCAGTTGGCAATGAGCAATGTAAGAACGGCGATGCCGCCTGCATACACCCACAACAGTTGGTTGTTGCTGACAACAAGAATGTCACCAAAAAGATAGCCGTATAAGCGTACAGGTGGACCGTCAAAAAAACTGAATGCCATGATTCCTGCAGCCAGTGCTGAATGCGCTAGGACGCCAAGTAGCGTGTCGGCGGCTAGTGTGCGCTGTTGGCGCAACCACACCAGTAGCCCAGAAAAAATTGCGCATACTGCTACCACACCGATTGTGCTGCCCACACCGGTTATCAATCCCAGAGCTACACCGAGTAAGGCGCTGTGTGAGAGAGAGTCGCCAAAATATGCCATGCGACGCCAGACCACAAAGCAGCCGAGTACCCCAGCGATTACTGCTACTCCGATACCTGCGGCTAGTGCACGAAGAATGAAAGCTTCTGTCATGTGGACGGATGATTATCGTGGCGATGGTTGTGTGTGTGATGATAAACGGCCATCATGTGTGCCATGTCAGCGCCAAAGAGTGAGACAAATTCTGGGTCTTGAGTTATGGTTTGCGGCTCGCCGCTGCAGCAGACGTGATGATACAAACACAGTACTCGCCGAGTACAAGACATTACCAAATGTAAATCATGCGATACCATGAGAATAGCAATATGCCAGTCGTGATAGATTTTTTCTAACAGTTTGTAAAAAGCCAACTGGCCGGCGACATCCAAGTTTTGTGCTGGTTCATCCAATATTAACAAGTCAGGTGTGTTGAGTAGAGCTCGCGTCATCAGTGCTCGCTGCAGTTCGCCGCTGGACAAAGATTGTAGCGGCTGATTCAAAATATGTTGAATGCCGGTTTCCATCGTTGTGCGCTCAATATCATCTGCTGTTGCGCGTTTGTGTAGAGTGATGAAATGCCGCGTGGTAATCGGCATAGCTCTGTCTACCATCAGCCGTTGTGGTACATAGCCGATTTTGAGCGGTTTTATTCGGTTAACGGTTCCTGAGTTAGGATTAGTGAGACCGGCCAAACATTTTAATAATGTGGATTTTCCGGCGCCGTTGGGTCCTATTATGGTGATGAAATCATGTCGATTAACGGTGACTGATACATGATTGAGAATATTAACGCCGCCGCGACTAAATGAAATATTATCAGCGCAAATAAGTGTATCGGGTGGTGGCAACATCAAAATTATCAGGTACAACGGGCGCAAACGCCTTCAATTTCTATGGTGGTTTGGATTTGTGAAAAATTGTTTTTGTCGGTGACGCGCCTGATTGCACGTGTGAGTGCGGAATCGCAGCATTCGGCATACTGTCCGCATTTAGTGCAGATAAGAAAGTGACAGCAGTGTGGTTTGGTTAATGGGTGTGAGCAACCGACATAGGTTTTTTGGCTGTTGAGTTTGTGAGCGAGTCCAGCAGTTTGCAAAAAATTCAGCGCCCTATAGACGGTTGGCGGTTTGGCATTGCCGCTGATTTTTTTTAGAATGTCATAAGCTTTTTGTGGGCGGTGGCTTTCCCACACAATTTTGAGCACTTGTCGCCGTAGAGCGGTGAATTGTAGCGCTTGACGATGGCATAGCGTTTCCGCTTCTTGTAACGCTCGATTGATGCATTGTTTGTGATTATGACGAGGATTCATTAAGGACGTAATTAAATTCACAATAGTTACATTATAACATATTAATAATAACCAGTTATAGATGATGGCGCTTTTGTTTTTGAGTATAATTGATACTTTATAACATAACATAAACAATAAATATGATGAATAGTTTTTTATATTTCTTTACTAACAGCAGGCGAATATTGGCGTTGTTTGCTTTTCGAATTGTGTTTGTCTGCGCGGTATTATTTTTTGTCGGTAAGACTTGGGCATCACCGCCAATCAAAGCCGTAGCTTCCATTGCGCCGTTGCATTCGTTGTTGCAGGGAGTCATGGGTGATGTGGGTAAGGCGAGCCTTCTGCTACCGGCATCGGCATCACCACATCATGCATCATTACGGCCGTCGGATTTGTCCATTATGCGTGAGGCGACAGTTGTATTTTATATAGATGCGGAAAACTTTGAAACTTTTCTGCCAGCGATACTCAACGTAATGCCGAAGTCTATGCGCACGGTTGCAGTGGTTCAAGAGGCCGAAATTTCTTTATTGTCTATGCGTAAAACGAGTAATAACGAGCATGAACACAATACCCATGATAAACATGATCACGAGGTAGATGAACATGATGCCCATGATGAACATAGTGAAAATATGCATGATGATCATGGTAAATATGATTGGCACATTTGGTTAGATACAGAAAACGCGAAGCAGATTGTTCGCTTGATGGCACGAGAGCTGTCAATTATTGACTCACCTAACGCTACCGTTTATGCAGCTAATGCACGCCGTTTGGAAGCGCGATTGACGTCGTTAGACTCACTGTTGGCGGATATGCTTGTGGGGGCGCAAGGACGGCCTTTTGTGGTGTTTCACGATGCTTATCAATACTTTGAGCGGCGCTATGGATTGCACAATATCGGTGCTATTACCGCTGAAGGACAGACGCCTTCAGTTAAACAGATGAGTAAATTGCGACACAGTATTCAAAAAAATGAGGTAGTGTGTGTGTTTGGTGAGGCTCAATTTTCCAATGCTTTGATAAGTGTAGCTGGCGAGGGGGAGAGGATGAAATTTGGCGTATTAGATCCGTTGGGAGCGCAATTGGAAATTGGTAAGGCACTATATTTTGAATTGTTATTACAAATGGGAAAAACGTTTGTTGATTGTCTACATCACGCTAAAAACTAGCTGTCTTATTCATGCTATGTCGTAGGTCGTAGTTGTCCGATGATAAGTAACTTAGAAACAGTTCTAAAAATTGCAATTTTGGATTATGCTCATAGCAAGTATGGCAAGGACAATATTAGATAATTTTATAAATGATGAGTTGACACACAAATATTTTCTTCTTACAATTCGAACATTGTGGTTGAGCAAAAAGTTGTCGTTTCAAATATTTGGCGTTATCCAATCAAAGGATTAGCTGGAGAATCACTGACAACAACGATACTATCGTCGGGGCGAGGTATCGTATATGATCGTCGCTGGCTGTTAGCAACTGCGGATACGGCGCCGTTGTTGAATGGCAACGACAAGTGGCGACCTTGGAATTATGGGTTGACGCTCAAAAAAGCTGAACGCATGGCGTTACTACGCTGCAGTGTGGTTGATGATAATGGTGCGCCGCTGCTGTCCATTTATGAAAAGAATGAAATGCGAGTGTGCGGGCATCCGCAAGTGCCAGATGAACGCGCCAATATTGATGGTTTTTTGCAGGACTTCTTATTTGAGCCTGCATTGCAATTAACGGATTACCAAAATTGGTCGATATGGGATAAAAAAGATGTTGTCTTAACCCTGCTCAACGAATCCAGCGTTGCAGATTTTTCTACTAAACAGGGTGTGCCAGTGTCATGTCAGCGTTTTCGTGCCAATATTGAAGTGCGTGGCATGACGGCATGGAAAGAAATGGGAGGTGGTGTCATGCATGTTGGTGATGTGCAGCTACAGTTAGGAGACGGTGTGGAGCGGTGTGCGGCAACACGGGTTAACCCGCAAACGGCGGAACGTGACATGAATGTTCCGGCACAATTATTACAAGAATACGGACGCAATGAAATGGGAGTGGAGGCGGCGGTGCTCACCGGCGGCGAAATCGCTACTAGTATGGAAGTGGTACGATCGCAAACCAGCTAGCCAGCGCCCTCAGTCCATATTTGCGGCAGCATGCGGATAATCCGGTGCATTGGCAGCCTTGGAATAATGAGGCACTGGTATTGGCGCGGAATGAGGATAAGCCAATTTTGTTGTCGGTAGGTTATGCAGCCTGCCACTGGTGTCACGTGATGGCGCACGAGTCTTTTGAAGATGAGGAAACGGCGGCATTGATGAACAGGTATTTCATCAATATTAAAGTGGACCGAGAGGAGCGTCCCGATATTGATCGCATTTATCAAGCAGCGCATTATGTGTTTACCCGTCGTGCCGGTGGCTGGCCGCTTACGATATTTTTGGCGCCTACTGGCGAGCCATTTTTTGGTGGTACTTATTTTCCGAAAAACAGTGGGCGTGGTCTACCATCATTTACCGAGGTTATGCAAAAAGTGAGCGTGGCTTGGCGTGATAGGCGTGATGATATTAATAAACAAAATGCACAAGTTCTGCCTTTATTGCGAAATATAGACTCGCATCCACCGGTGGATGGTGAAATGAGTGCGCGACCGTTGGCTGCGGCTGCCGCGGCATTTTCCGATATGTTTGACCGTGACAATGGTGGGTTTAAAGGTGCACCAAAGTTTCCGCATCCAGTTGAGTTGGCATTTTGTTTAGAGGAGGGTATCAGAACCGGAGACGAGTTTGTGCTGTCCGGTGTTCGATTGTCATTGGAGAAAATTGCAGCAGGCGGTATGTGCGATCATCTTGGCGGTGGTTTTTTTCGGTATAGTGTAGACGATTGCTGGGCGATACCGCATTTTGAAAAAATGCTATACGACAACGGATTGCTGTTGGCATTGTTTGCTGATGGCGCCCGTGCTTTTTCTTTACCCGCATTGGCCACAGCGGCGACGGGAGTGGCGCAGTGGGTGTTACGTGAAATGCAACACCGTGGTGGCGGGTTTTATTCATCACTGGATGCGGACTCGGAAGGTGGTGAGGGAACGTTTTATGCTTGGGAACTAACGGATATTGAAAAGCGTTTGACCGCGGCGGAATATGCTGCTTTTTCATCACACTTTGGTTTGGCAGCAGGAGCGAATTTTGAAGGACTGTGGCACTTGGCGCGGCGGCAGACGGTGGCGCAAACGGCAGCGGCGTTGAAAATAGCATCCATTGCCTGTGACATGCAAATTGAATCGGCGATGCGTAAATTATTTGAAGCGCGCACTTTGCGAGTGCGCCCAGCGACGGATGACAAAATTCTGGCAGCATGGAATGGGTTGCTTATTCGCGGGCTGGCACGTGCCGGACGGTTAATGCAGCGACCAGATTGGATTTTGGCGGCAAGTGAGGCGTTGGCGTTTATCCACCGAGAAATGATGGTAAATGGACGGCTGCGAGCAGTCTGGCGGGAAGGGCAGTGTGGCGACTCTGTATTTTTGGACGACTGTGTGTTTTTGTTGGATGCGGCATTGGAGTTGTTGCGGGCGGAATTTTCTCCGGCGGTGTTGACGTTTGCCTGCGATATGGCGGCAGAATTGCAAACGCATTTTGAAGATGTGGATGTGGGCGGTTTTTTCTTTACGCCGGTAGATGGTGAAATACTAATTCGTCGCCTCAAGCCAGTGGATGACAACGCCATTCCCTGCGGCAATGGCGTGGCAGTACGTGCACTGTCAATATTGTCATGGTTGACTGGCGAGCCGCAATGGGCAACAATGGGAGAGCGCGCACTGTTGGCATTTTATGGTGCTATGGAACGACAACCTGCGGGATGTGCTTCTTTGTTAACGGCTTTGCGAATGTATTTAACGCCACCTACAGTGGTGTTTTTAACTGGCGAAGCCGCCGTTTGTGCGCGTTGGCGTAACGAATTAGAAAATGAATACAATCCCGACTTGATTATTTTTATTTTGCCGCTATCAACAGACGGCTTGCCGAAATGCTTGCATAAGCCAGTACCGGAAATCGGCGTGCGTGCTTATGTGTGCGAACAATTTGCCTGTCGTCTGCCAGTTGATGATTGGGATGAATTAAAGACTCTGTTGAACGAGTGAATTAAATTTAATAAAGAGCGTAATAAAACCCAATAAAATCGTATTTAATTGACGCGCGATAGTTGGAAATTAACAATGCCGACCCCCAAATGAGCAAAACCGTCGCCGGCATTGTATTTAGATGGATTGAACGGTGTTTGTACCCCGATGGAAAAAGAATTAAGTGTATTGGCGTTGAGCAATCGGCCGGGAATGCGAACACCAATGTCGTTATATTTTTTTTCGTTATATGTCTGTTGTCCTAGCCGCTTTTGATTGACAAAAAATGTTAGTGTTTGAGAATCTAAAATAGGCGGGTTGACATATGGCGAAAATTTGATACGCATCTCGTATTCGGCATCGGTATCCACGTCGCCAAGTTTGACAACTAATGCCGGCTTTTCGCCATTTGACCAAATGCCCCACGGCTCCGGATACAGCCAATCGGTGGCGAGGGCGAGTCGGTGATGCCAAGGACCATTGTTGGAAAAGTCCAGCTGCTCACCAAAATAATATTTTGGCGCGATAAAGGAGTCACCCTTGGTGCTGCTTTGATGTGTGGCAATAAGATACGGATTAGTGGAGTTGGCGTTGCTGGAAACAGTGTTTTTGGAAAAAATATCTCGTCCTTTGTCATCCTCTTGTTTCTTATGAGACCACAAAGAAAAGTGCGATACGTCAAACGATTCATTATTTGATGGTAACGATTGCACTTTAATTTGGCGCAGATTAGCTTGAGTTTTCTTTTTGTGAGGCAGTCCGATTAATCCCAATAATATATTACGCGCGTTGGCGTTATAAAAACTGTAATTAAGTGAAATGCCGGATGCGGCGGGTACAGGTGGTAATCGTACGTCCGGCATTTTTATCGGGATGTTGCCGTTTTCTAGCCAGAACGTATAAAAATGCGCGGGTGCACTACCGGTATTTTCAACTTCCAACGCAACATTCACTCGCGTTTTGGCAGGTAACTGTAATTGCCATGTTTGATTTTGTTGCTTGACGAGAGGTAAATTAATATTTTCCTCAAACACTAAGACAGAATTTTCTCCACGTCCGTAAAATAATCCTGCCCTCGCAAACAGAGCTCGCTTTTTGGCTACAAACGGATCAGCGGCGGTACTTGACAGTGCGGATAATTGATAACTACTTGCAAAGAGGTTATCGCCGGATGATTGATAGCGGTCACAATAATCGGCGGCACAGAAATATATTCGTCGTGACGAATCGGAAAAAAACTTGCCAAACAACATTGGGCGTGGTGTTGGGTTTTCTCTGAACACGCTACGTCCTAAAAAAACGAATTCGGTTTTTGTCAATTGTAAATAATCCAGAACCGACAACGCAATATCAACCTGGCCAAAAACGCCGCTTTGCGTATGACCAGAAATTCCAGCGCCTAATGCTGCAAAAAGCCCCCAATTACCACCAAAGGGATGGCCTGGAACGCCGTGCGATTCGTCTGAAGTAAAAATGACCAAGGTGTCATCTAATACGCCACGGGTTTGCAATTCAGCGACAAACGACGCGATAATATCATCAAGATATTGGATGGAGGCAGCTTTGCGGTCGCCATTAGCAGCAGTTATATAAGAATCTGGCGCAATATAGGGATGGTGTGTGCCAACAGTGAGCATAGACATAAACCACGGTCGTTTGCCAGCGTGCAACCGGTTAATTTCATCCAGTGCGGCGGCAAACAGGCCGCCATCATCGGATCCCCAAAAATTGCCATCACCATCGGGAAAATCGCCCTTGCCGGCAACGTGCTCAAAACCGGTCAGAGGCAAGAAAGTGTTTTTTTTCATGTAAAGCAAATCGGCAGCTTGCAAATATGATGTTGCGTAACCTGCTTGCTTCAAAATTTCTGGTAGACAAACAGGGCGTGCCTCCTGTGTCATTTCTTGAAAGAGAAACGGCTTGATGCTTTCTGTATTGCCGGGTGTTTGGCTGTAGTCGCCGCAATAAATAGCATACAGTCCGCCAATAGTGCCGGCGCCGTGTGTAACAAAATTAGGTACGGTAATGGCATCATCGGCAATATTGCTAAATTGAGACATTAAATGTGGTGAGGTGAACTCCGTGCTTTTGCGGCTTTGTGCTAGATAAGCGCCAGTCAAGCCTTCCATAATTATTAGTAAGACGTTGCGCGGTTTGCTGGCAGTAGTGACCAGTGATTTGCCGGATAAATCACGACGAAAAAAATCTTCTATATTGGTGTCAGTGTTGGGCGCTGTAGCTGTGGGCTGCTGCCAGCCGGCGGCAGTATTGGCAAGCATAAACGCCATTGGACTACTGTGTCGCCACTCGGTGGCGCGTAGTGCCAATGGTGTGCTTATTGCCGCTGAAGAGAAAGCTACCAGTACACACAATACTAATGTTAATGGTCGAAATGACGCTTGCCGTAAACTCCACCACAGCCACCAGCCACCGCATCCGGAAATAATAATGAATGGCCACGTTTGCGGTGCCAGCAGTGAACCGCGGACAAAATTGGCATCTAGCGCCAAACGGAAGTTTCCCAGCCTTAGGGCATCATTTAATGCATAAATATGTTCCACATTGGCCACGGACAAAAGTAGCCACAGCAATAACCAGGTAGCTGCTATCGGAGGCGATACGGCGCGCAATAGGCATAACACGGCAGCTGCAAACGCCGCTGCTAATAAATCGGCAGTAACACCCGATACCGACAGCATCCAGTCTGGAAACAACATTTTGATTACCAACAACCGTCCGGCCAGTGCCACCAGAAAAAAAATTATTGTTAAATTCGCTAATGGTGCCAATGCTCGCAATTGACGGGCGCCACCCGCAATTATTGAAGAAAGAAACGACATAAAAGTGTATTATAAGCACCCACTGAAATGATGTTGATATGTCCCATGAGGTGTTTATTTCTTGGTGGAGCATGGTGTAGCGGTTACGAGAAGAAACGTCAGTTAGGTTTTTCCGACATCGTGCGATACAGAAATGATGTTTCGTAGTTATGCAATAAAAATGACGGTAGCAGTAATGCCGTCAGGATAGTTTCTCCCCCAGCGGTACCTTGCATTCCGGTATGGCAAGCACAATATTGCCGTCGGCATCATAAAAGCCGGTGAGCAAAAATTCCGACATGAAATCAGCAATTTGTTTGGGCGGGAAATTCACCACGCCAATTATTTGTTTGCCGATTAACGATTCTTTGTTGTAAATGCCGGTAATCTGGGCGCTGGATTTTTTAATGCCGATAGTGTCACCAAAATCAGCCCATACTTTGCACGCTGGTTTTTGTGCCTTTGGAAAATCTTCTGCTCGCACGATGCACTCGACGCGTAATTCTATTGCAGTAAACTCATTCCATGAGATTTGCTACATTACCGCGTGTCCGGTGGCGAGCTTTGTGGATATTTAGGCAGGTCGTCCTCAATATTATAATAAGCTCCTTTGTCCGCCGTGAAAATATGTTGTCGCGCAGTCAGTGTGCCGGTGTCATCCATTGTTCCCGCCATGACTGATGGAGAGCCGCCGCCATCCCAAAATAAGGAAGAGCCACATTGCCCGCAAAATCCACGTTTTGCTGTTGGAGACGATTGATACCATTTCAACATGCCCTGCGGATCATTAATGTCAATTCCTTCGGCGGGGCGGGTGGCGGAGACATAGTGTCCGCTCCATTGCCGGCATTGCTTGCAATGGCAGTTACTGATAGGGCGTAGCGCGCCATTGAGTGTATAACGGACTGCACCGCAGAGACAACCTCCATAATGAATATTATTATTTGAGTCGGACATAGTATTCTCCAATTGATAATGTTAGTTATTGTATGTTGTGTGCTTATTGTTGCCAAATTTTTTGTCGCAATCGTAAAGTACTTGGAGTAACGGTTGCTACATTGATGATGTTAGTGTGCGAGTTTTCGCCAAATTGCTGCGGCAAGCCATCCTAATATTAATAATAGTACCGGCCAATCGCCAAATTGTACATAAGGTGTGGTGCCAGTTCTTTGCATTATTGTCGCATTGAGCGTTCCTTGTTTTTGTAGTGGTAGTGTGGCGGCAATATGTCCGTTGTGGTCAATAACGGCGGTAGAGCCGGTGTTAGTTGCGCGTGCCAACCAGCGACCAAATTCCACCGCACGCGCCTGCGACAACTGTCGGTGTTGAGCGAGCATTGCCGAACCATCAAACCAGCCGTCGTTTGTAATATTAATTAAAAATCGCGCCTCCGGCAGTTGGTGGCGCCATTCATCACCAAAGGCGTCTTCGTAACAAATGGAAATGCCAGCGTGAGTATTAAGAAAAGATAAGGAGGATTTTTGGTTGCCTGCCTGTAAAGACATGTAAGGAATATCGGCGGCTAGTAATATGGGTGCTAACAAAGAAGCAAACGGTAAATATTCACCGTATGGTGTGAGGTGGCGTTTACGATAGTCATTGCCGATTCCGGTAGGTTCAATCGCTACGGCGGCGTTGTGCAGCCCACCGTCGTCTACAAACATGCCGGACAGCACCACGCCGTTTCGCGTTGCCGCGATTTGCCGTAACGCTTCCAAATAATCTACTGGAATATCGCGTTGCCGCATCGGAATGGCGGTTTCTGGAAGTATAACGAGTTGTCCATCCGATTCCTTAGCCAAACGCAAATAATCCATCATGGCACGCTTTATTTCACCGTCCCGCCATTTCAATGTTTGCGCTACATTACCCTGCAATAAAGAAATGCGTATTTCGCCTGCCGGTTGTGTCCATTTTATGGATCTGGAAAATTGCCCGCCACCAAAGATGACGATAATAATAAATATTGTTGCTATTTGATGGCGGCGTAATAGCGTCGGTAGTGTTGCTAGCAATGCGGCGGTGAGCGTTAGTAGTACGTTGACGCCATTTATGCCTATGACAGGCAACCAGCCGGTTAGCGGGCTAATCGGAACTTGGGAATAACCGATTGCCAGCCACGGGAAACCGGTGAATAGCTGTCCGCGTAGCCACTCACCTAGTCCCCAGCAGGTAGACAATGTAAGCGCGCCTATCATGCCACCTGTACCGATGCGTCGCGCCGCATAAACCGCCGTTGCCGGATACAGCGCGAGTGCCAGACAGAGCAATATCATTATTGCCGTCGCTGCTGGTAGTGGCAGCTGGATATAGCCGTTGAGCGCTTCAAAAATCCACGATAAGCCGGTGGCAAAAAAAGCAAAACCAAATGCTAATCCACTAACAGCGGCGGCATATGCAGAGTTACTTTTTTTTACTAGATAAAACAATGTACCCAGCGCTGGCGGCATTAGCCACCAATGCATGTTTGGTGCAAAAGAAAACGCACCAGCAATGCCGGCGGTAGCGGCTGTTGCTATTTTGACCAGCAAGGCTTATTCGTTGCGCACGTCGGCGGAGATGACTTTGAGTGTATAAATACGGCGGTCGTCAGCTTCTATTACTTCAAACAGCCAGCCGTGTGTGGTATGGCGATATCCTGCTGCTGGTAAGTGTCCTAACTCGGCGGCTAGCCAGCCGGCGATTGTGTCGGCACCGTCTTCGGGAAAATCTGCATTTAGTTGCGCATTAAATTCTTCTACTGACATGGCGCCTTTAATAATTATGGCGCCGTCGGGAGTGGAAGTTGCCGGCTCGTCATCTTCATCATCAAATTCGTCTTGAATTTCACCGACAATTTTTTCTAATACATCTTCAATGGTGACAATACCCGCCGGCAATTCATGTTCGTCAATGGCTACCACCATGTGTAATTGTCGTTTCAAAAATACTTCTAAGAGTGTGTCTAGACGTCGGCTGACAGACTCAAATACCGGTTTGCGCATGGTACGACGCAAAGAAAAATTTTCAGGTGCGCCGATATAACGAATTAAATCTTTGGCTAGAAAAATGCCGCATACATGATCGCCGTCATTTTCAAATACTGGGTAGCGTGAGTGTGCGTTTTTGCGCACTACATCTACCGCCCGTTCGTAAGTGTCATTAACCGACAGACCAACGATATCGTTTTTGGCAATCATTACGTCGCGAATTTCCCATTTGTCCATGGAGAGTACGCCCTCTATCATTTCCATTTCGCGTTCGTCAAAAAAATTGTTGGTGTGTTGCAAATTACGCAGATGTTCCAATAGTGCCTGCTTACTTTCGAGATTGGTACCAAACAGCCGTAGTAGCTGCTTTCGCCAAACTGGGGCGTTTTCGTTCATGGCAATAGATAGGGGTCGGCGATGTTAAAGCGTTGTAAAATCGTTCGTTCAGCCGCTTCCATTTTTGCCGCTGTTGTCGCCGTGTCATGGCGGTAACCGGCTAAATGTAAAACACCGTGTACGATAAGGTGGGCTAAATGATGCGCCGGCGGTTTTTGATATTGAACAGCATCACGCGTGGCGATTTGCGGACAAATCACAATGTCACCACGCACAATGTTGTCGGCAACGCTTGGATAGGCAAAAGATAGAATATTGGTAGCTCCCGTTTTGCCGCGTGTTTGATGATTGAGGGTAGCCATTTCTGTTTGTCTGACAAAGCGCACCACCACTTCGCCACCGTCGGGTAATGCGGCGCGTACGAGTGAACGCACGCGCGAGCGAGGTTGAGGCTCGCTGTCGTCGGCATACTGTACCGACACTGACAGGCTAGTTCCTTTCTTCATAAGCGCGTAGAATTTTTCGCACTAACGGATGTCGCACTACATCTGATTCTTCAAAACGGTGCATGGCGATACCCGAAATATTATTTAATCGCTTCATGGCATCGGCTAACCCGCTACCGCAGCCCGTTGGCAAATCACTTTGGGAAATGTCGCCGGTAATCACCATGCGACCGTTATTTCCTAAACGGGTGAGTGCCATTTTGAGCTGGGCTGCAGTGGTATTTTGTGCTTCGTCTAAAATAATGATAGCGTTGTCAATAGTGAGACCGCGCATAAATGCCAGCGGGATAATTTCAATGCGCCCACGCGCTATGTGTCGTTCGGTTTCCTGATAGCCTAGTAAGCAGTGCAAAATATCAATGAGCGGGCGCAGATAAGGATTAACTTTTTGTTCCATGTCACCGGGTAAAAAGCCGATGCGCTCGCCCCCGGCTTCAACCGCTGGGCGGGTGAGCACCAGTTTGGTGTCTGGGGTGTCAGATAGCCGCTGCAATGCCGCTGCAACGGCGACATGCGTTTTTCCTGTACCGGCAGGACCAGCGCATAGTGTCACGTTGTGATTCAATATTTTGTCCATAAATACGGCTTGGCTCGCCGTTTTTGGTGCTAGTCGCCGAGTACTTTTTTTGAAAGTAGGAGTAGTGGGCACAAGTCCGTTTTCTTGCGCCATATGAATCTGTACGTCAACTAAGTCAAGATGGCGTTCGGCTTGTGTGTACAACTGTTGCAGGGTATCGGCAGCTTGCTGCGCTGATTTTCCACGAACGTTAAATTGTTCACCACGTCGCCGAATTGCCACTTCAAAGGCGCGCGCGATGTGTTCTATGTTGCCGTCCATGACGCCGCATAAGTTGGTTAGCCGTCTATTATCGGCGGGCGAAAAAGAAATATTAACTGTTTCGCTCATTAATTAGTTGTGGCAAGTTCTCCGCGCAGGGCGTGTGGCGTAGCTGCGGTAATGCGTACTGGTACAAACTGACCAACGCAGTCGGCGTCGGAAGTGAAATTAACCGTGCGATTATTGGCAGTGCGGCCTTGCATATCACCGTGGTGTTTTTTAGCAGAGCCTTCCACTAGTACAGTTTCTACGTTACCGACCATGGCGTCACTGATGCGCCGTCCGCTGGCTTCTAAAATCTCTTGCAGACGATGCAAGCGCGCTTTCTTTTCACTCATAGGAGTGTCATCGGTCATATTTGCCGCCAGCGTTCCTGGACGTGAGCTAAATATAAAACTGAAACTAAAATCAAAACCGATGTCTTCAACCAGCGCTATCGTTTTTTCAAAATCGGCGGCGGTTTCACCCGGGAAACCGACAATAAAATCGCTAGAGATGGCGATGTTGGGTCGTACCTGACGTACCTTGCGGATGATGCTTTTATATTCTAGAGCCGTGTAGCCGCGTTTCATCGCTGCCAGTATGCGATCAGAACCGGATTGCACGGGTAAATGTAAATAATTGGGAAGCTTGTCTAAGTGAGCAAAGGCGTCAATCAGGCGGTCGGAAAATTCTACTGGGTGCGAGGTGGTAAAGCGCACCCGTTCAATGCCATCAATTGCAGCAACGCACTCCAGCAAAGCAGCAAAATCCACTATGCTGCCATCTTCGTCTGCTGCTCGGTAGGCGTTAACATTTTGCCCTAGTAGGGTAACTTCTCGGACACCGGCAAGAGCCAACAGAGATACTTCTTCTAATACCGAATCCAGCGGGCGGGAGACTTCTTCGCCGCGAGTGTATGGCACCACACAAAAAGTGCAATATTTACTACAACCTTCCATGACAGAAACAAAGGCGGTTGGGCCATGGGCTTCCGGTGCTGGCAGGTTGTCAAATTTTTCAATTTCAGGGAAAGACACATCCACCTGCGCTTTACCACTACGGCGACGTTCAGCGATGAGATGCGGTAGCCGATGAATGGTCTGTGGGCCAAATACCATGTCCACAAACGGTGCGCGCCGTACGATATTGTCACCTTCTTGGCTGGCGACACAACCGCCAACGCCGATGAGTAAATTCGGGTTTTTCTTTTTAAGTGCGGACACGCGTCCCAAGTCGGAAAACACCTTTTCTTGTGCTTTATCACGTACCGAGCAAGTATTAAACAAAATAATATCGGCTTCTTCTGCCGTTGCTACCGTTGCCTCTTTACCGCCTAGGGCGTCGGTCATGCGACTGGAATCGTATGCGTTCATCTGGCAGCCAAAAGTTCGGACAAAGATTTTTCCTGTTGACATAGTTATAAATATACCAAATTCCGGCGACAATTGTGGTGTCGGTGTTTAGTCATTGTGTGTGGCGGAAGAAATTAAGCAAAAAATTCTGGTACGACAATCGTGGCAGAACCATAATGAGCATGGTCAAAATAATCACTGCCGGCAGAGCGCTCCAAGTTTAGCTCTACGCATTCCGCGCCCGCCCGCCGTGCTAATTGCACAAATCCTGCCGCCGGATACACGTTTCCAGAGGTGCCGATGGAAACAAACAGTGCGCATTCCGCGAGTGCTGATTCTATGCGCGCCATATGATAAGGCATTTCACCAAACCATACGATGTCGGGGCGCAATCCGGAGCTGCGTTGACAGTTGAGACAAATGCTCGTTACATTTAAATCATCGGTAATTTCAAAGTGACTATCACAATGAAGGCAAAACATTTTGAGCAGTTCTCCGTGCATGTGTACCAGTTGACGACTTCCGGCACGTTCATGCAGGTCGTCTATATTTTGTGTGACCAACAGAAAATTGCCTTTGCAACGAGCTTCAAATTCAGCCAAAGCCGTATGGGCGGCGTTGGGTTTTACTTCAGTTAGTTTGCGTCGTCTATCGTTGTAAAACTGGTGCACTAAATTTGGCCCGCGTACAAAACCTTCGGGTGTGGCGATGTCCTCAATGTGGCACTCCTCCCACAAGCCGTCGCTGGCGCTAAAAGTACGCAAGCCAGACTCCGCCGAAATGCCAGCACCAGTGAGGACTACAGTGTTACGATTCATTGTATGCCGAATATTAATATCATTTTATTATGAAAAAAAGTAATAGTTAAAAATAATTAATTTGAACAAAAAATTAAAGGAATAAATAAGAAATCGCTAACATAAAAAACAAGAAAAAACAAAGGAAAACTTAACAAAAATAATTGAGTATTTGTGAAAGGTAAAAAAACGGTTGTTTATTAATTTGTGAAGGTTGCTACAATAAAAAAATCGGAACGATTGATAGTGCTAATAATAGGCCCATCACGCCATTGAAAATAGCAAGTGCTTTTGCTGTTTTGAGTAAGCGGCCAATGCCAGCACCGAATAACGTCCACGTTAGGGTGGCACTTATGCTAACGAGAGTGGTGATAAACATTAAATAGGTAATGTCCGCAAACAATGCCGGTGCAGGGCGGGTGTAAGTGGCAATAAGGCTGAAGGCAATGGCTATCGCTTTGGGATTAATCCATTGAAAAAAGAAGGCCTGCCAAAAGCCCAGTAGTTGAGGTGCTGTTTTTTTAATTGGAGCACGGGCACGGGCGATTTTCCACGCTAGATGTAACAAAAATAATGCTCCGATGATTTTAATAACCAAATGCAAGGAAGGATGTGCAATTAGCACTCCGCCGAGACCAAATCCTACTGCCGCTAGCATGAATGGGAACCCGACAGTTACTCCCCAAGCAAACGGTAAGGTGCGAAAGACGCCCACCGAGGCACTAGAAACCATGCAGATTGTATTGTTTGGACCAGGAGTGAAGCCGGCGACAGATGCAGCAATGAAAGCAAAAGTGAGTAAATTCCAATCTGGCGGCACCAATATCGGCACTTTAATATCCCGCTATACCGTTTTTGCGGCAGTCGGAAGCAACGACCAGCAAGCTGCCGGCTTGACGTACCTGTTGTAATGATAATCGGTGCGGTGTCCAGTTGCTGCCGTTTAGTGCTACGGAGGTGGGTTTTGGTGTTTTGGCCAAGGAAAAGCAATCGCCGTTAATGCCGGTCATGTATGGCTCAACTACGCATTGCACAGCACCGACTGTAATAGCGGCATCAGCTGCGCTCCTGCCGCTTTGTAAAATATTGATGGCTTCCATTGTTGCCAGCGGATGGGATGTTGCACAGGCATCGTTACGGGCGTGCACGGGTGAGAAAAATGGTCGTTCCCCACCGATGTTAATAGCGGTGCTCATTTCGCTTTGTCAGTTGCTTTGAGTGTGGCGATAAAGTGCGCAAGTAGTACAGCGATAATAAAGACTCCGGCTGTTGTAGTAGTTGCTGGTGGTTTTTCTCCGAGAGCCAGCCATACCCATAACGGAGCCAGCGCGGTTTCTAATAAAAATAATAAATTGATTTCCGGTGGTGATAAGCGGCGTGATGCAGCAATGATGAGCATAAAAGATACGGGTATAGTAAAACCTCCGTCCACTGCCAAAATAATAAAATCACGGGAAGATAGCTCCCAGTTAGCAAAAGGAGCGGTAATAATAGCCGAAAGGATGGCGCCGAAAAACAGTCCGGGAAACATCATGGTGTGTGGATGGCGGCGGATGACAATGGCACAACCAGCCAATGACAATGCAACTCCCAGTGCTAGGATATCGCCGAGTAATCCGCCGCTTTTTGTTTGTGGAATAAAAATAACGGCGATGCCAACAGTGGTGGCAATGCACGCCAACCAAGTACGCCGTGCTACTGGCTCATGTAAAAAAATGCGGGCGCCGATAGCTGCAAAAAGTGGTGCGATTGTCATAATAACGAGTGTATTGGCCACGTGTGTATGGCGGATGGACATCGGAAAAGCAAACATGCCGATAGCATAAATGACGCTGTACAGTAGCACGGGGCTCCACTGAAATCCTGCACGCAAAGAGGGAAAAAAAAGCAGTAACGCACCGATACTGATTGCCATAAAAGCAGAACGACCGGTAGTGAGAGTTAAATCTTCACCATCAAATAGCCGTAGCAAAAGTGCATCTGGTGACAATATTAATATGCCAGCAACGCCTATAAATAACCCGATGCGAGTATCGGATGTTTGTTTTTTCATGGTGATACTTTAATGGAAATGGTGCAGCGGGTTAAGTTGCCGCTTATTAGCTTTAACTAGAAAAATCGTACATTCGTCCGCGATTTAAAATATCATGTGGGTCAAATGCCTTTTTGAGATTGCGGTGAATTTTGGCAATAGGTGGAGCTAACGGTGGAAAACGTTCGGTTGTCTCTGATTGGGTGGTGCGAAATAATGTTGCCGAACCGCCGGCCTTTGCTGCCGCTTCCTGCGCTGATTTTGCGCTTCCTCGTTGCCAACGCACTGCACCGTGCCACTCAATTAATTCATCGCCTGCTGCAACCGGCATCGTTGCGGGCACCATGGTTCGCCACAAATTGTTATTGCCAACAAAAAATGGATGTGTCTGTTCGCGTACTGATTGCCAAAATGCGGTTGCTTTATCTTCTATATCACCGCCAACCTCGGACACTGCACGCTGTACCGCCTCAGTGCCGCCGGCAAAGCGGCGCCACAACAAGTTATCGTGCCAGACACTGGCGGTAATAGGTGAACCCTGCGCAAGTAGACGGTTGGTACTGTCAATGGCTATCATTTCATCGCATTCCATCACCGTGGTTAATTCTGCTTCCGGTTTCGGCGTTACTCTAAAAGTCACATCGGTGATGATGCCGAGCGTCCCTAAGGAGCCTGCCATCAATCGTGAAACGTCAAATCCGGCGACATTTTTTAGAACGGTACCACCAAATCGCAAAACTTCTCCCGCACCATTAATCATACCGACACCCAGTACATGGTCGCGTAATGCTCCGGCAGCTGGGCGTCGAGGGCCAGAAAAACCGCACGCCAACGTGCCTCCTATTGTTGCCGTTTCACCAAAATGCGGTGGTTCAAAAGCCAGCATCTGCTGATTTTCGGCGAGTAACGTTTCTATTTCTGCCAGCGGCGTTGCAGCACCAGCGGTGATATATAGCTCGCTAGCTTCGTAGGAACTTACGCCCGATAGCGACGATATGTCCAGCGTTTCACCCATTGCGGGGTTGCCATAAAAATCTTTGCTACCGCCGCAGCGCAAAGACAATGGTTGCTTTGTAGAGGCAGCGGCGGTAACGCGTTCGGCAATGTGTGAAATGGTTTCTTTCATGGGTAAATTAAAATCTTGGCAAAGTAGAAAACTTTTCCTCACCGCTTTTAACATGCATGTGACCGAATTCAGCGCATCGGTTGAGTGTGGGAACCGTTTTGCCCGGATTGAGAAAAGCAAGTGGGTCAAAAGCGTGCTTGATGTCGTGAAAGGTTTGCAATTCTGGTGGCGTAAACTGTGTACACATGCCGTCTATTTTTTCCACACCCACGCCGTGTTCGCCGGTGATTGTGCCGCCGACATCTAAACACAAATTCATAATGTCGGTGCCAAATTGGCAAGCTTTTTCGGCCTCGCCGCTGACATCGTCATCATACATAATAAGCGGATGCAGATTGCCGTCGCCGGCGTGAAAAACATTAGCGCACGGTAATCCATACTGTGTCGACAAGGCAGCAATATTATTTAACACATCTCCGAGTCGCTTACGCGGAATAGTGCCGTCCATGCAATAGTAGTTGGGGCGAATGCTTCCCATTGCAGGAAATGCCGATTTTCTACCTTTCCAAAATAATTGGCGTTCGGTTTCGTCGCGTGCTGCTCGAATGGGAGTGGCACCATGCGTAGTTAACACCTTGCGCAAATTTTCCATGTCACGCTCGGCATCTTCTCGCCGACCGTCGGTTTCTGCGATGAGTAAAGCGGCGCAGTCGGTGGGATATCCAGCTGCGGCAAAATCTTCCGCCGCACGGGTGGCCAGTTGGTCCATCATTTCCAGACCAGATGGCGTGATGCCGGAGGAGATAATGCCAGCAACGGCATCTCCTGCCGCCTTGACCGACGGGAAACCCGCTAACACGGTACAAGTCGTTTCCGGCAATGGTGATAGTCGCAGCCACACTTCGGTGACAACTGCGAGCAAGCCTTCACTACCGTGTAGTAACGCCAACAAATCAAATCCTTGTTCGGTGTTGTCAATTTCCACCGCTTCTCCGTCAGCGGTAACCACTCGAACTTTGATTACACAATGAACGGTGAGTCCATATTTGAGACAACGCACGCCACCGGAGTTTTCGCTGACGTTGCCGCCGATTGAACACGCCAACTGTGATGAGGGGTCGGGGGCATAAAACAATCCGAATGGGTAAGTAGCCTCGCTGACGGCCAAATTGCGTACTCCAGGTTGCACCCGCGCCACTCGTGCCAATGGGTCTATTGACAAAATACGGTTAAGTCGCGAAAGCACTAATAACACGCCATCGGCATGCGGTAGCGCACCGCCTGATAGCCCCGTTCCAGCACCGCGCGTCACCAGTGGGACACCGGCTTCACGGCAGCAATTCACAACGCGGATAACCTCTGCTTCATTACTAGGCAATGCCACTGCCGCCGGTAGACAGCGAAACATTAATAATCCATCGGCTTCAAAAGGCTTACAATCTTCGGGGTTTAGCAATACTTGTCCGGCTGGCAGACAGTGTTGCAATTTTTTAGAAAATCCGGCGGGTAGCGCCATAGGGACTAGGTGAGAATATGAGTAGGAAATTCTGGTGATTGAATCATCGCGTACGCGGAATGATTGTGAATGGATTCAAAATTTTCTGCTGCCACACGATAATTGCTTACTTCTGGCAGCCGTGCTACCGCTACCGCTAAGTCGCGCACCATGTCTTCTACGAATTTAGGATTATCATAAGCGCGTTCGGTCACGTGCCGTTCATCTGGGCGCTTTAATATTGAATACAACTCGCATGATGCGGCTTCTTCGATTAGTGATACCACATCCGACAAACGAGTCGTATCAGGTGCTTCCAATACACATTCTACCCGTGAGCGCTGATTGTGGGCTCCATATTGCGAAATGGCCTTGGAGCAGGGGCACAAGCTGGTAACCGGCACAGCGGCTGATAATAGCCGCCGCAAGCGACCATTGCGTTGCCATACATAAAATGCGGCTTCAAAATCTAAATAACCATGTTCTTTAGAGATTGGTGCCGCTTTGTTGATGAAGCCTTGAAATTTTAATGACAAAAAACAATCATCAGCATCTGGTAAAGCTTCCAGTATGGCTTCTGGAATCGCACAAAAACGGGAAAAATTCATCGTTGCGCCGGCATCGTGAATGACGCGTACCAACCTCGACATGTGGGTGCCACGTACTGCCGCCGGCAAATTGGTATAGCATGCCCAGCGACCGACAGTAGGCGTTTGAGAGCCGCCGTCCGCTAGCACCATTGGCAGGCGAATGTCGCAAATGCCTACATGGTTAATGGAAATAGCGCGCGAGTCGTCGCTACCTTGAATGTCTTTAATGACAGGTTTAGTATTAGCTGTTTTTGTATTCATCGGAAAAAAATCACTTAATCGTAAAGCAATGTACGCAAGCTACAACTATATCAGGTTCGCAAGTTTTTTACATGAGAACGACTGAAAAACGCCGCTAACCAGTTGGCAAAGAGCGCATTATCATTAGCTACTATTTTGCTTTCTGCGATCTGTTGCCACAAGTGAGGCGGTAATAAGTCGGGTTCATGAGCGCGTTTTATGTCCCATAGCGCACACAAAAAGTCTGCTGAAAATTCAGGATGTCCCTGTGTGCAAAAAATATGTTCATCAATGCAAAACAATGCTTCAGGGCAAAAATCACTGCCGGCCAGCCGCCGCGCTATGGGCGGTAAAGTGACAATTTGGTCTTGATGGCTACATAATAGGTTAATGGTTGGCGGTAGAGGGCGCATCCATGGTGCATCGGCGTGGATTTGCCAAGTATGTAAGCCTACTCCCCAGCCCTTGTTCGATGGCGATACTTTGCCGCCTAGCGCTTGTGCCACTGCCTGATGACCAAAACATATTCCTACTAACGGTTGGCGTGCGTTGTGCAAGCGGCGGATAAATTCTAATAACGGCGCCACCCACGGTAAATTATCACCAACCCCGTGACGACTGCCGGTAATAAAATAACCATCACATTGACCCACTGTTGCCGGATATTCTCCGGCGCGCACATCAAATACTTGCCAATCGTAATCGTTACCGTGCAGCATTTCTTGAAACATAGGAGAATAGCCGCCAAAACGGGGAACCAGTGTGTCACGTAAATCATCCGCTAGCAAAATGCCGATTTTCATTGTTGTGCAGGTATTGTCATTAAATATCTCATATTTCTATTTTATAGCAAAGCCAAACCGTGCTGCCTAGTATAATTTAATTTTATGCTAGCCGAACAACACAAAGCTCTTTTGCAAGACGCACTTAATGGTGCTTGTGCTATCGTTGCTGGTAAACCGGTTACTGTTGCTTGGCAAAAGCCTCGTGACACCGCCCACGGTGATTATGCTACTCCTATAGCCATGCAATTGGCGCGCCAACTCAAGCGCCCACCACGCGATATTGCTGACGAGATTTTGCGTGAACTATCCTTGCCTGACTGTATTGAATCTGCCAATGTTGCTGGGAGCGGTTATATCAACATATGCCTGAAAAAAAGCGCTAAAACTGCCGTTATTGGTGAGATCTTTCGGTTAGGCGCGGCATATGGGCGTAGTTCCGCCCAAAATGAAACAATCATTTTAGAATTTGTTTCGGCCAATCCTACTGGACCCTTGCATGTTGGTCATGGTCGTGCCGCTGCTTTTGGCGATTCGCTGGCAAATATTTTAACCTTTGCAGGTTATGAAGTGCGGCGGGAATATTATTTAAATGACACAGGACGGCAAGCCGCTATTTTAGCTGCTTCTGTGTGGTTGCGTTTTTGGCTACAACACGAAAAAAACGATTCGGAAATGCCTCAAGGGAGCTATCGGGGAGATTATTTGCAAATTATTGTTACCGATGTAGCAGAACACTTGACAGCGCAAACGCCACCAGAATTGTCCAAATTATTAAAATCACTAGCGGATGCTGCCGATGCCGATGCCGCGGCGGATAAGTTGGTTGCCGCGATGCACGACTCGGTTTCTTGTGCAGAAGTGGATACATTTACCAGTGCTGTGGTGCAAGCCGTCACCACAAAAAATATTCGTAAAGATTTGGAAGCACTCGGAGTAAAACCGTTTGACCGCTGGTTTAGCGAAAAATCTTTGCACACAGATGACAAACTGCGTGTTGGCATTGAGGCACTGCGCAATGCTAGTGCCGACAATTTATACGAACAAGACGGCGCGTTGTGGTTTCGTGCTACGGCTTTTGGCGATGACAAAGATCGCGTGCTGCGTCGTGCCAACGGTCAATTCACCTATTTTGCCGCGGATATTGCTTATCATCACGACAAACTTACGCGTTCAGTTACTGCTGGCCATCGGTTACAGCTTATTAATGTGTTGGGTGCTGATCACCATGGTTATGTGCCGCGTTTGTGTGCTGCTGTTACCGCTTTGGGGCACGCAGCCAATGCGATAGAAACTCGTCTGATTCAATTTGTTGCGTTGATGGAAGAAGGTAAGCGTCTTAAAATGTCCACTCGTGCTGGTGAATTTATTCCGCTAACGACATTGGTAGATAAAGTCGGTTGTGACGCAGCACGTTATTTTTATGTCAGTCGCAAAAACGATCAGCATTTAGATTTTGATTTGCAGTTGGCAGTAGAAAAAAGCGGTAGCAATCCAGTGTATTATGCCCAGTATGCCCATGCTCGTGCCGATAGTATTTTGCGTAAATGGGGTGGGACACCAACGGTGCTGACAAGTGCCGATGCTTCTTTGTTGGCAGACGATGCGGCAGCGGTAATGTTGTGTGAACAGTTAGCGGCTTTTCCCGGTGTGGTGGCACACGCTGCCCGCGAACGTGTAACGCATTTGTTGACGGTATTTATTCAAGATCTCGCTACTGCTATGCACAATTATTATGAAAAAACGCGTATTTTATCCGGTACTGAAGATGACCTCATGCGGTCGCGATTGGCACTGGTTGATGCCGCGCGGCAAGTGTTGGCAAGTGCGCTTGGTCTACTCGGCGTTTCGGCGCCGACACGCATGTAATGGCACCGCGTACTGCCGGCGCGCGACGCGCGCGCAATAATGCCCCTAAAGGTTATTTTTGGCGCGGGTTGTTTTTGCTAATTTTTGGGTTTACCTGTGGCGTTGGCTCGGCGGCGTACTTAGCTGCTTATGTTAATAAGTTACCGTTGCCGTTTATCACTCCGCCGACGCGTGATACCTTGCCAGAAAACGGGCAGAGCGGTACTAAACGGGAGACGCTAGAATTTCATGATGTTTTGCGGCAGCAACAACAAGTTGCGCCAATCGTTGAAGAAGAAACACCTACTACCGTCCCGCGAAAATTTGTATACTATTTACAAATGGGCGCTTTTGATAATAAAAATACAGCAGAACAGTTGCGCGGTGAAATTGCATTATTGGGGCGGCAAACTTCTATTAATCCTGGCCGAACCGCCGCTGGCGGCACGATTTTTCGCGTTTGGATAGGCCCTTATGATTCTGAAAACACAGCCGAAGAAACACGTGCGCAGCTTGTCTTGCAAGGTTATAATTCGGTGCAATTACTAAAACTGGTGAACAATGAAAACTAATTTTCTCAAATCTTTTTTTATTCTGCCGGCACTTTTTTTGTTGGTGTCATTCTCAATCGCCCATGCTGAAGAAGATGACGGGCTTGTCGCTGGACGAGACTATATTGTCATTGATCCACCATTGCCTACGCGCAGTGGTGATGATATTGAAGTGTTGGAATTTTTTAATTTTTCTTGCCCGCACTGTTTTCGCTTTCAAGGTGTACTCAATCAGTGGCAAGATCAAAATGACTTATCAGATGTCCAGCTGATTCACCAGCCGGTTGTTTTTCAGCGTTATAACGGTCATTTTGCACGCGTTTTTCACACGATTGAAGCGATGCAATTGGTAGACGAATATTACGGCAAAGTGTTTGAGGCTATCCATAGTGATAAAAAGTTAATCAATAGTAAGGGGCGTTTTTTCGACTGGCTTGAAGACAACGGTATTGACGAAGAAAAAGCTGCTGCCATTTACGATTCATTTTCCGTCAATGCAAAAATTAAGCGTGATGCTATTATCGCTCAAGAGTACGGTATTAGTAGCACACCACAAATTGCCGTCGCTGGTAAATATGTTTTAACCCCGGGGCAGAGTGCCTCTCAGAGCGATATGATGCGCGTTGTCTCTTTGCTCATTGAGCGTGAACGGAGTGCCATTAAAAAAGAAGAATAAATGTCGCAGAAAAAAATTCAATTTTCCGGCTCCCAAGGACAGCTCGCCGCTGTTTTAGAATTTCCCAGCGATGCAGCACCACGTGGTTACGCGCTTTTTGCTCATTGCTTCACATGTACTAAAGATATTTTTTCTGCTCGCTATTTGACAACTGGTTTGGTAGCGCGCGGCTTTGCTGTATTGCGGTTTGATTTTACTGGGTTGGGTGCTTCTGAAGGCGACTTTGCTAACACCAATTTTTCTTCTAATGTGCAAGACCTCATTTGTGCCGCCGATTATCTACGCAATGAACATCAGGCGCCAACGTTGATTGTTGGTCATAGCTTGGGCGGAGCTGCGGTATTGGCCGCTGCTGGTGATATTCCTGAAACGCGCGCTGTAGCGACTGTTGGCGCACCGGCAGAACCAGCACATGTACAACATTTGTTTTCTGATGTTAGAGAGTCTATTGAACGCGACGGTGAAGCTCAGGTGCAATTGGGTGGGTATCCGTTTCGCATCAAAAAACAGTTTTTGGAAGATATAGAAGGTGTTCGCTTGGCTGAACGCATTAGTACGCTCAACAAAGCGCTATTAATTTTGCATTCAGTGGTAGATACAACGGTAGATATTGATAATGCACGAAAAATATACGCTGCGGCCAAACATCCTAAAAGTTTTGTTAGTTTAGACACGGCCGATCATTTGTTGTCAGATAAGCGGGATGCCACATACGCTGCTGATGTTCTTGCCACTTGGGCAGAACGTTATCTGCCGGCGCCAATAACGGCAGCGACGGACGAAGTAACCGAGGATGCGCAAACGGTTATTGTCACCGAATCCGGTGCTGGATTAGCGCAGCGCATATACAACGGTAAGCACGAGTTGGTTGCTGATGAGCCGTCTTCACTGGGTGGAGCTAACACCGGTCCAACGCCGTATGGTTATTTGTTGGGTGCTTTGGGTGCTTGTTCCACGATAACGTTGCGTATGTATGCACAACGCAAAAATATACCGCTGGCAAAAGTAACGGTTACATTACAGCACCAAAAAATTCACGCGAGCGATTGTGAGCATTGCGATAGCAAGGAAAAAATTGATTCTATCGAACGGGTGTTTACTTTAGAGGGGCAATTAACTGACGAACAGCGTGCGACGTTGTTGGCTATCGCCGATAAATGCCCGGTACACAAAACATTGCAAGGCACAATCAACATCAACACCACTTTGAAAAAATGAAATATTTTGGTGTAGATGGAGTTTTGTCTGCTATCAGCATTGTTTTGATGGATGTTTTTGGGGTTAGAACAAACCAAATAAATAATGGAAGGGTTTCAGTTTCCTGCTGAGGTCGTGCGGTCTAATCGTAAAAAGTCAGTATCCCTTCATATTCAAGCCAATCGCGTAAAAAACTCAGAAATTACGTTATAGATTTGACATCAAACTTTGACCTTTTAACCACTCCCTGCAATCTCTCCAATCTGGAACATGATATTCAACATGTCTCCAATATCGAGGTGAGTGATTATGTTCTAATAAATGACAGAGTTCATGCACCACCACATAATCTACGATGCGATGTGGTGCGAGGACAATGCGCCAGTTATATGTCAGTGCGCCAGTGCTTGAACATGATCCCCAACGAGACTTATAACTTTTTACGGAAACAGATGTTGGACTGATGCCAACTATTTTAGAGAGACGCTCTGTCTTCTCCTTTAACCGCCGTTTTGCCTGTCTTTGATACCAGTCCTCTAACAGATACCTTACTGCATCTTGTCTATTCTTTTCACAATTAAGAACAGTCGCAACCAGATACCCACTAACCATTTTAATGGATGGGATTTCTCCTTCGATAACCTTCAAACGATAGTTTTTACCCAAATAAGGTACAGTCTCACCGCTAACAAATTCCTTTGGTTTAGATGACGGTCTTAAGGATTGTTCCTTTAGTTTGGTTTTAATCCATGGAGATCGCTTGTTGATTAAATCCCTAATACGATTATTTGAGAGAGACCTTGGGACAGTGACTTTCACAAGATCCCCATCAAGAGAGAGCGATGCAGACTTCTTACGATCTGTTCTTTTCACCTCAACCTGAAACTCAAAACCTTCCATCAACCAAACTTCACCTTTGCCAGTTCCATGAAACGCTCACTCACAGGTTTCACCATAGACTCATCGAAGTTCGCAATGATAATCCGTTTAATGTCTCGCCTCACTCGTTTTTGTTCATCCCACTTATTGAAGAAATCAACTATCTGTGTTGCCTCATCCAACATATGAACGAGGGACTGAACGACATCTTTTACTTTCGCCTCATCGATGGTTTTCTCACCTTCTAATTCCGCTAAAAGAATATTAAAGAATGCATATTCTGTCTCAGTCAGACCTGCTTCTTTTGCACCCTGCTTACGTTCTTTTTCTATATCGTTTCTGAAATCCAAAAGAAGTTGAACTAACTCATCCCACTTCTCTCCATGTTTTCGGATGATATCCTTCAAACGCTCTGATAGTTTTTTGTAATATTCAGGGTCTTCATCGATATTGATCTTAATATGTTGCTTAATTGCATTTTCAATTTCAGATGCTTTTGACCGAGAGGACTTATGCTGATTTAGAACTTCTTCATAGTTACCTGCTAACAGGTCAGCTGGAGGGATCTTAGGATCTACACCCGTTGAGTAGACATGCTCTTCAATCAGTTCCCTGACCTTTTCGCCTGCGCCTGCGATATCCAGTTGTTCGTCCCTGAATAGGTTCCTTGCGCCCACTGAAATCCTACCTAGTCTTCTGAGGTCTTTGATGAAAGGAGTTGCCGCTGGGTCTGGAAGAATAATATCCATCTGCTTTGAGAAGATTTGAAAGTCAGTTTGGAATGTCTGTCGTTTAACCTCTTCCTCAAGGGATAAAATACACGCATCTAAATCATTCAAATCCAAACCATCAAAGTGTTTAAGAACACGGGTATGTGCGTTCTTTAGTTTAGGTAACTCATCGATCAACTTAACCAATGCACCTTTGATATCATCAGAAGAGAACATCTCTAACGCTTCGGTTAGGTAATCTGACAATCCAAAGTAATCGACAATATATCCTCTGAACTTGTTCTTATTGGTTCGGTTAACTCTCGCAATTGCCTGAAGAAGGGTGTGGTCGGTGAGTTTTCTGTCTAGATACATCACCTGTGCAACAGGTGCATCAAACCCTGTTAATAGCATGTCTTTAACCACAAGAATAGATAACTCAGACTGTCCTTCACCAACGCCTAGAGGTTTCTTGAAATCCTCAATTTGTTTTTTATGTTTGGTGCCGTCCGTATAGTCCCAAAACCGCTTCTCATCATTGTGGTCGCTAGAAATGATTGCCGCTGATTGAGGTGCGCCTAATTTATCCAGTTGTTCTTTATAGATAATCGCTGCATTTCTTGATGAGGTAACAATCATCGCCTTGAATCCATTGGGTTGGATGTGTTCTCGATAATGTTTAATGATATCAATACACACTCTACGGATACGTTGCGGCGCTTCTAGAACTGCCTTTTGTGTTCCATATTTCTTCTTGATTGCCGCCTTCTCGTCCTCGCTGCGGTCTGCAAAGTATTCGTCAAACAGACCGTCTAAAGAGTCACCCGTAACCCTAAGCATTGCCTCTCGACCTTCATAGAGTATTTGCACCGTTGCGCCGTCTTTAACCGCCTGTTCAATGGTATAGGTATCGATATAGGTACCAAAGGTGTTGGTCGTCTTCTGTGACTTGATTAAGGGAGTTCCTGTAAACGCAATACGAGGTGCATTGGGAAGTGCGGTGTTTATCGCCGCCCCAAGGGTTCCGTATTGGGTGCGATGCGCCTCATCTGCCAGAACAATGATTTTGTCTGATTCGTTCAAAACAGGAAATTCCAAATCATCTGCGTTTTCCTGAAACTTCTGCACCATTGCGGTAACGATGTCAGACGAGTCTTTTGCAAGGAATTCTTTTAAGTCTTTAACAGAGTTTGCATGATGAATTGTCTCACCCTGCGTATTGGTGAATGTGCTGGTTAATTGGTTATCCAACTGTGTGCGGTCAGTCAGGAATACCAGTTTATAATCTCTTAGATTTGCATCCCTGCGCATCTTGATACTCAGAAACACCATCGTCAGGGACTTACCCGAACCTTGTGTGTGCCAGATGACACCTGACTTATCTTTTGCAGTAGTTCCTGTCCTCAGACGTTCAATCGTTTTATGCACTGCACGGAACTGTTGGTAACGCGGTATCTTTTTAATCACACGCCCATCAACAGGTTCAAACACAGTAAAGTTTTGCAAGATGTCGAGGAAGTTTGCCTTGGTGAATAATCCCGCAATCAAAACATCCTGACTTCCCTCTGCTGAACCCACCTGTTCAACCGTCAGAGGATAAGGGTCTTTCCATTCCAGATAATGTTCCATGCGGGAAGTGATGGTGCCAACACGTGCCTTATCACGGTGGGTTGATACCATCATCAAGTTGTAGTGAAAGAGTTTTTCAGCGCCCTCATCATTTTCAGGTGCTCTACGGTTTGCATATCGCAGCAGTTGATTAATCCCCGCTTCCATTGGATTGGTAATGTAAGGGGATTTACACTCAAGCACCGCAAGGGGAAGTCCATTCACAAACAGGATGATGTCGGGAATGATATTTTGGTTAACCCCTGACACTTTGAACTGATTGGTACAAAGAAACTCATTGTTCTCAGGATGCTCGAAATCAATGATATGAACAGTCTGACCTTTGTTACCTTTGCCCAAGTCCTGCATCACTGAGATGCACTGATTGATGTGAGTCCATATTCCTTGGTTTGCTTCAACGAGGTTTGAGTAAAGGGTCTTGGTTAATTCACGAATGACTTTACGAAGGTTCTCATCGTTAATCCAAGGATTGATGCGTTTGAGACTTGTCGTTAGTCGCTTCTCAAGAACCACATCCTTTAGAGAACTGCGTTCATCTGATTCATCAGGTGAGAGTTTTGAACCCTCAATATAAGTCCACCTCAACGACTGGAGTTGTTCCAGTGCGGGGAGTTCTACCTTATCGAGTTCGTCAGATGCCATCAGTTCACCGTCACTCGGACTTTGCCTGTTAGGAGGTCTTGCATGAGGGATTTCTTGAGGGATTTAAGTTTATTATTATTTTTTTGTTTTTTATCAATCGCTTCATCGAAAGAAATAAAAATAGATGCAATTTTCTTTTGTTCAATTAGTGAGGAGGTAGAAATCTTAAGTCTTCGTAACTCAACTAGACCTATTCGTTTTCTTGTTGAACCAGTGCTGCTTATTTCTGCCTGATTTCTGAAAGTATGATGGTTTATAGAGTCTAATATGAATTTTGAGTCATATTTTTCATCATCTACGGATAATCGAATACCATCAGATGCCATTAAATATCGAGCGTTAAAATCTGGTATCAACGTTGCTCTTGCTACAGGGTCACCCATTTTAGATAGAATGATATCGCCCGGGTAAATATTGCATGAAAGCAACTCATCTGCTTTCTCCCCTGAAGTATAAATCTTGTACTTATTAAAAAATTGTCCATCGCCAATATTTTGCAACTGAATTATGCGAATCCCTTTTTCAGTATAATTTTCTCTCTTCAGATTGGAACCGAATGGGCCCCCAGTAAAACTATATTTATCTGTAATATCCCTAATATCTGATAATTTTATTATATTCCAACTCTTCGGAATCCGCCCCAACTCACTGTCCTTGAACTCTGTGTGACCGATGCCGTTGGTCAACAACTCGTTCATGGTTGCCTTCTTGAGGTCTTGGAGTTTGTTGATTTGTTTCTGGGTGTTCTCAATCACCTCATCCACAGAAGTGAGGATGGATGCGATTTTCTTTTGTTCGGGGAGGGAGGGAAGTGAGAATGTAAATCTTTGAATGAACCCCTTATCGAGATGCTTAATCCCGGAACCCTGGAATCCAGCATAGTTTATTTGTTTCAGGTTTTTTTCAAGGACACGAAAAGCATATTCATTACAAATTTCACCTGTAAATTCAGTTGCCCAAACATCAGTAGAATAAGAGTAATTTCCAGCAGCAAAATGGACTGATGCCTCACCACCAGTAGAAAAAAGCACTGCTGGTGAAGACATTTCTCTATGAAAATACTTTAGGACTTTTTTACTACAGACATAAAAGTCATAATAACCTAACTTATCGGCAACACCTGATGGAAGTGTCGATTTTGGAAGTGAGATTAGAAAGTCTCCGAAACTTTTTATTTTCCACCCTTCAGGAACTCTCTCATTCATAACCAAGTTCCTTCAGATATCCCCACATCACCTCTTCAGACTCTTTTACCTGTGCATCTATATCATGCAGTGACACTTGATACTTATCCCACCATCGTTCGAACTGGGTAATCACTGCTTGTTCTGCATTACCAAGGTGTTCTCGTATCTGTTCCTTCGTCTCTATCTCAGGTTTGAAGTCGTAGTACTCATTGTCTCTGCGTACAAACACACAGGACACATCCATGCCATCCAAAGTCTCTTGAATATATTCGTCTTCCACCTCGGAAACTGGAACGCCACCTCTTAGGATTGCCTTTACATCAAACGGTTCAGGTGGTGGTGAAGTGTCTGCGTATCTGCGGATATTGAGGTTGTAGTCGTTCTCACGAATCTCATCCATCTCAACAACTTTGGAGTACCGTCTTTCATCCTCATAGGCATCGTAGACATCAATAATGTGCTGAATGTCGGTGTCTCTAAGTTTGTTTTGGTTCTTACCCTCCTGATACTCCAGCTCACTATTGATGAAGAGAACCTTACCCTTACGCGGGGCAGGTTTGTTCTTATTGATAATCAACAGTGCCGCAGGAATACCTGTGCCATAGAATAATGCGGATGGAAGACCAATCACTGCTTCTAATAGGTCATCCTCAAGGATGCCTTTACGAATATCTTTCTCGCTTGAACCTCTAAACAACACACCATGTGGGACAACGACACCCATCTTGCCCTCTGCATTAAGAGACGCAATCATGTGCTGAATAAACGCAAGGTCTCCTGCATCCTTGGGAGGTGTGCCATAGGGATAACGGCCATAGGGGTCACTATCTGCAACATCCTTACCCCACTTCTTTAGTGAGAACGGAGGATTGGCAATCACTCGGTCAAAGGACATCAACTCACCGCCACGGGTATGCTGAGGGTCTCCTAACGTGTCGCCTTTGCGGATGTCTGCGTTAAACACACCGTGCAAGAACATACTCATCTTGCAGATTGCCCATGTGTTCAGATTCATCTCCTGACCATACAAAGACAGGTTTTGTGCATTGTCGCCTTTTTCAATGAGATAGTTGCGGGTTTGTATCAACATACCGCCTGACCCTGCGGTGGGGTCATATATCTTCATACCTGCTGTGGGTTTCAACAGAGACACCAGTAACCAAACCACTTCGCTAGGCGTATAGAACTCTCCGCCTTTCTTACCTGCAGAGTCCGCAAACTGCTTGATTAGGTACTCGTAGGCATCACCCAGTAAGTCAGGAGACTCAAAGTCTTCAGTGCGAAGACGATGCTTTGAGAAGTGAGATAGGAGGTCTTGGAGTTTCTTATCCGAGAGTTTATTCTTGATATTGAAGTCGATGGAGACCAATACACCTTCAAGAGAAGAGTTGTGCTCCTCTATTGATTCGGTTGCCTTGTTGAGTTCAGAACCGATGTCATGTTTCAAATCTTTAAGGTTTGACCATCTGGAACGCTCAGGAACAAAGAAGGTTTTGTCATACTCATCCTCATCAGATGCCAGCCTCTCCGCATCAGCCTGAGACTTTCCTGATGATAGATAATGCTGAACAACTTGTTCCTGCGCTTCCTCAAATGCATCAGACAGACGCTTAAGGAACAACATGCCAAAGATGTAGTCTTTGAATTCTGATGCATCCATATTTCCTCTGAGGATGTCTGCGGTATCCCAGAGGAAAGATTCTAACTGTTGTAAGGTTATTTTTTTTGGCATTCTGAATTCCAAGAAAAAAAACAATATAATCATTACCTTAATGAGAAATCATTTTCTTTCAACTAAAAGTCGTCTGATTAAGTTTCTTAATGATTATTCGCCTGCATCGTATCCAACTAAGCCTCTCCGTCTCTCAATCAAACCAATTCCATTTTACTATACTCAATTTCTGATCCTTGCTTTTCAACATCCAATCTGTTCAACCATTCCTTATTTCTTTTCAGAACAGAATAAACATTGTTACTATCCCATTCGTTTCCACGAATGGTTCTGATTCCTAATGCGTTGAGATATTTTGCAATTCGTCTGTATTCCATTCCAGAATCTTGGAGGGATTTAATTTGGTCATGAACCTCTTGTTGGGATTCTGTTCAAACGTGACGGTTGCGAGAATAGATCAGACTATTTGTAGAGAATTGTACTGAAAAACAGAGATACTGTTGCCAATTCTCAGAAAAATAATCACCGTTCGAAATTATTCAACCGTCACTGATTTAGCGAGATTGCGCGGTTTGTCAATATCGGTGCCCTTTTGTAGGGCGGTATGGTAGGCGAGCAGTTGTAGCGGAACGGCATATATCAAGGGCGACAGAAAATTACCACCATCTTGTAAGCGCAATGTATCGGTTGCTGGCATGTCAAACTTTTCACCAGCCAACACAAACAGTCGTCCGTCTCGTGCCGCAACTTCAGCTAAATTAGAAGTGATTTTGGGTAACAATTCATTATCTGGTGCCAGCCCAACTATTGGTACGCGTTTGTCAACTAATGCCAGTGTGCCGTGTTTGAGCTCACCAGCAGCGCACCCTTCGGCGTGAATGTAGGAAATTTCTTTTAACTTGAGAGCTCCCTCCAGTGCCAGCGGATAGTGGGTGTGGCGACCAATAAATAAAGCGCTATCGGCGCCGGCAAAAACACGTGCCCAGCGGCGAATATCGTCTTCTATGAGTAACGCCCGTCGCATTAGATAAGGCAACTGGCGCAATTGCATAAGAGTATCTTCTTCTTGTGCTGGTGCTAAAACATTGCGCGCTTTGGTCAGTGCCAGCGTTAATATTAAAAGTTGTGTCAATTGGGCAGTAAAACTTTTGGTGGCGGCGACACCGATTTCGGTACCAGCGCAAGCGAGCATAAGTAAGTCGGCTTCGCGTGCCATAGCGCTGTGTGGAACGTTGACCAAAGCAACTGTGGTGGCCCCGGCGGATTTTGCGGTGCGCATGGCTGACAGTGTATCTGCGGTTTCTCCTGATTGGGAGACGCCTACCGCCAGCACGCCGGCTGCTAGTTTATCGGGGCAATAACGGTACTCGCTGGCAATGGCTGCGCGGCAGGGTATGCCAAAGTTGCGTAGCCAATAAGTTGCAATGAGTGCAGCATGATAGCTGGTGCCACAAGCGATGATAACGACTTGTCGCGTGCGCTTGAATAATGAAGTTGCACCGTTGCCAAAATGGCGCAACGACAGCTGGTGTTTGGGAAGATGATGTTGCAAGGCAGCGGCAATGGCGTCTGGCTGTTCAAAAATTTCTTTTTCCATAAAGTGGCGATGTTCACCCAGCAAAACCGTTTCGGAGCCTGATGGCAATGGCTGCCAGTTTTGTGCGGCGGTTTCTCCATCAGTGGTAACTAGCGTTATTCCTGCGGTAGAAATCAAACCACAATGGCGATCTTCTACATACAGAGCACGGTGGGCAATACCATTTAGTGCTTGCGCATCGGAAGCCACAAAAAATCCGTTTTTGTTATCCGTTCCCGCCATGAGTGGCGAACCGTCCCGCGCAAAAGCGATGCTGTTGTTTCCTGCTGCCACTGCTACTAACGCATAGGCACCGTGCAATTTTGCCGCTGTGCGTCTCATGGCAGTGAGAAAATCATCGCCATCAGCTAATGCCATATCTAGTAGATGTGCCGCTACTTCACTATCGGTGTCGGTGTGAAAAACGCGTCCGGCATCGGTAAGCTCACGCCGCAATTCAGCATGATTTTCAATAATACCGTTGTGTGCCAATGCAACTTGTCCAACAGCAATAGGGTGTGCATTATGCTCATCTGGTGCGCCATGAGTTGCCCAGCGGGTGTGACCGATGCCAGTGCTGCCATCGGTGATTTTGGTGATCTGTCGTAGTTTTGCCACGCGTCCGGCAACCGCTAATCGTTGCACATTCTTGTCACCGACAAAAGCGAGACCGGCGGAATCATAACCGCGATATTCCAGCGTAGTTAATCCGCGCAACAATATCTGCCGTACTCCGTTATCCGCTCTGCAGGCGCCGACAATGCCGCACATTAGTTGTGTCCCTCAGTGAATTGTTTTTTCTTCTTTGACTTTTTTACGGTCTGTGTTTTTCTCAAAGGACGACTTTGCTGTGGAAGGCGAGCCATGGTGAGATGATTGGTCGGCGCATCTTTGGTAACTGTGGTGCCAGCGGCAACAAAAGCCCCTTTGCCAATCCGTACTGGTGCAATTAATTGCGTATCTGAACCAATAAAAGCATTGTTGCCGATAACAGTGCGGTGTTTACGTTTACCGTCATAGTTGCAGGTAATCACGCCAGCACCAATATTTACCTCATTTCCAATATCGCTGTCACCCAAATAGGATAGGTGACCAGCTTTGGTGCCAGCGGCCAGATGGCTGTTCTTTATTTCAACAAAATTGCCAACGTGAACTTTTGTTGCTAGTGCAGTGTTGGGACGAATGCGGGCATAAGGACCGATAGTACAATTGGTGCCGATGCGGGCGCCATGAAGGTGGCAAAAAGGTTCAATAACAGTGCCAGCCCCGATAGCGCAATCGGTAAGTACACTGTGAGCGCCGATATAACAACCGTGACCGAGTGTGATTTTTCCTATCAACACCACATTGACATCTATGATGGTGCCAGCAGCAGCACGTACTTGACCACGCACGTCCACACGCAAAGGATCAATTAAAAGTGCGCCACGCGTTAGTAATGCCGTTGTGCGTCGTTGCCGTAACATGGTTTCTGCTGCTGCCAAATCCATTGCTGTATTTACCCCTGCTGCTTCATATTCATTAGTCGGCACAGCGGTAATCGGTAGCGTTTGTTTGGCTGCCAACGCTGCTAGATCAGTTAAATAGCGTTCTCCGGCGGCATTGTTATCCCTTACACGGCGCAATGTTTGTTTTAGCCAGATAGTTGGCGCAGCCAGCGCACCGGCAAATACTTCCGTAATTTTGCGCACTGTCGGTGAAGCATCTTTTTCTTCAACAATGCCGATAATGTTGCCGTTTTTCCTCAAAACCCTTCCATACCCTTGCGGATTGTGTGCATGAAAAGCCATTAACGCCAGTCCCGATGCTTTAGTATGCAGTTTACGTAATGTCGCTGCTTCTAGTAGCGGTGTGTCGGCACACAAGATTAGCGTTGCACCATCATCATCTAGCGTGTTAATGCCGCAACGAGCGGCATCGGCAGTACCGTGTGGCGGATGTTGAGTAACAAATTCTGCTTGTGGGCAGACGGTTTGAGCAAAAGCTTTGAGCGCATCGGATTTTGCCGCAGTAACTATTACTGTACGGCGTGGTCTGAGTGTGGCGGCGGCGCGAAGCACATGACCGATAAGAGGTTCTCCTGCCAATGGAAGCAGTGGTTTGGGAACGTCACCCGGTAGGCGGCTGCCGCGTCCGGCGGCAAGAATAACAATGTCACAAGGCAGCGACATATGTGCATTTTACCCGTGTTATAAAATACGGCAATGAAAACTGACAATGTAATTTCCTCAACCGATTTTGAATCGCTTCCACCACGGCAAGATAGCGACAGTCATAAATGGCGGAGATACGAAGGTCAAGATATTATTCCAGCTTGGGTGGCCGATATGGATTATCCTGCTGCGCCGGCTATTTTGGAAGCATTAGCTGTGCGCTTACGGCACGGAGTCTTTGGTTATGCTGATGTTCTTCCTCAATTGAGGCGTACTGCTGCAGATTATTTTGCTTTTCGCTGGCAGTGGGAGGTGCGTCCTGAATGGTTGGTGTGTTTACCTGGTTTGGGTGCGGCAATTCACGCTGTTTGCCGTTTGGCAGCAGATGAAGGACCGGCTGATATTTTGACGCCTTCACCGATTTATCATGTATTTCGCCGCGCACCGGCTATGGCTGGTGCCACACGAGTGGACGTGGCGATGGAATGGGATGGCACTGCTTGGCGCCTGCCGGTAGCTAAACTAGAAGCGGCACTTACACCGCAGACAAAATTGGTGCAATTGTGCAATCCACACAACCCCAACGGTAAAGTCTATGAGACCAGTGAATTGGAGGCATTAGGTGAGTTTTGTTTGCGCCGTAACCTGTTGTTGTGCGCGGATGAAGTGCATGCCGATTTAATTTTGGATGAAGATAAAAAGCATGTGTGTGTGGCGTCTCTTTCTCCTGACATTGCTCGCATGGCCATCACGTTACAAAGTCCGAGTAAAGCATTTAACATAGCGGGTCTGAATTTTGCTGTGGCGGTTATTCCTGATGATAATTTGCGAGCGAGATTTTGCCACGCACTGGCGGGGAAGGTTATCGGGCATTTAAATCCTTTTGGATTGGCTGCGGCGGAGGCAGCGTGGAGTGAATGCGGTGATTGGCTGTCTGCCGTTATCAAACAGTTACGCACCAACCGAGATCAATTAGCTAATGCTATTGCTGATATGCCAAATATTCACATGAAACATTTAGCGTCTACTTATTTAGCATGGCTAAATGTAAGCGAGTTGGGCTCAAGCAATCCGCCTACCCATTTTGAATCGGCAGGGATCGGCATGTCAGCCGGCGCCGACTTTGGTGATAGCGATTATATGCGGCTTAATTTTGGTTGTTCGCAGGCATTGCTGGAGAAAATGATACACCGCCTAACAGTAGCGCAACGGTAAAAAAACATCTCTCTGAATGCGATATGAAACGATAGCGGTTATAGTTGGTTTTCTGCTAGGTTATTTCCCCACGCAAAAGCGAGAAAAAATTTCTCCTAACAAATCTTCATCATCAAAAGCACCAGTGAGTGATTCAAGCGTTCGCTGGGCACTTGCCAACCATGCGGCGGCGACTTCCATTTGTGCGGCATTGGCATGTGATTGTCGTAAATGAGCGACCGATTGCCGTAAGGCATCAACGTGGCGAATGCGTGCTGAAAAAGGCGCTGAAACTTCAGTTATGCTGCCAATGCGAGCAATTTCGGTGCGCAATGCCTCAATACCGGTGCCGGTTTTTGCTGACAGATAAACAACACCGTCACGCACACCGGGAAGCATTTCATCCAAATCAATTTTGTTGCGTACCCTCAGCAATGTGCCTGAAACAGTGATTTCTGGCACGCCCTTGCCGTCATCTATCAGTAGCACTAAATCGGCTTTTTCCGCTTCTGCATGGGCGCGGGTAATACCTTCTCGTTCAATAACGTTAGTGCTATCGCGCAATCCAGCAGTATCTACTATACGTAACGTCAGGCCGTTGGCCTCAATGTCACGAAAAACAGGATCGCGTGTGGTGCCAGGTATAGAAGTAACAATCGCCGCGTTTTCTCTGCATAGCTGGTTGAGCAAGGATGACTTACCTGCATTCGGATGTCCGATAATCGCTGCCGTCATACCTGTAGATAAGCGTGTGCCTTGCTCGCACTGCTCAAGAAAATTGCTTGCATCTTCCAATAATTCAGCTAAACGATGTGTAGGCGCTTCGTTTGTACTGATTTCTTCATCAGCAAAATCCATTAGTGCCTCCATGTCAGCGCGTAATTTTGCCAATTTTTCAGATAGTCCCTGTGCTCGCTTTGAAAAGTCGCCACTCAATGAGTGAACTGCGGCACGAGCGGCAGCGGCGCTGTTAGCGTTGATTAAATCGGCCAGTGCTTCTGCTTGTGCCAAATCAAGCTTGCCGTTTAAATGTGCGCGCAAAGTAAATTCACCGGGTTCAGCTAATCGCGCGCCCAACTCTAGGCAGCGCGTTAACACACTGCGTACCACCGCTGATCCACCGTGTCCGTGTAGTTCTAATACATCTTGACCCGTGAAAGAGTGCGGTGCTTGGAAATATAGGCAAATACCGTCATCCAATGGCTGATGGTTGCTGTTAACAAATGCCGTCCGCGTTGCGACTCTGGGTGGTGGTAGGGTACTAATAGAGAGAATTTTTTTTGCGAAAGCGGCCATGTCGCTACCACTGATTCGAATCACGCTTACTCCACCAATACCCGGCGGAGTGGCTGTTGCCGCGATTAATTCATTTGTTGCCTGCACCGCCGGTAGTAGAGCGGGTAATGTGCCACTGCTGGGCAATGGACAGCAGATTGTTGACCAGCCAGTACAGCACTAACCCAGACGGAAAGAATAAACTAAATATAGTAAAGAAAATCGGCATGACTTTAATTATCATGGCCTGTGTTGGATCGGGAGGTGTCGGTGACATGCGCATTTGCAGAAACATTGAGCCGCCCATCAGCAGCGGAAAAATGAAATAAGGGTCGGCCTTTGATAGGTCATCAATCCACAAAATAAACGGAGCTTGACGCAGTTCTACACTGCCAAGAATCACCCAGTATAGCGCGATAAAAACTGGGATTTGCATCAAAATAGGAAGGCAACCACCGAAGGGATTGATTTTTTTCTCTCGGTAAAGCGCCATCATCGCTTGTTGTTGCTGTTGTTTGTCGTCTTTATAACGTTCTTGTAAATTTTTAATGCGCGGCGATAGTTCCTTCATCCGTGCAATGGAGCGATAAGATACTGAGGACAGTGGATAAAACATCAGCTTGATAAAAAATGTGAGTAAAATAATTGCCACTCCCCAATTGCCGACAAAATTCTCAATTAACGTTAATAATTTAAATAACAATACGGCAATAAAAGTAAGCCAGCCATAATCTACTACCAAATGTAGCCCCGGTGCAGAACTGTTTTCGTCCAGTGCGTTCAGTATGTCTTGCTCCTGTGCGCCGGCAAATAGACGCGCTCCAACTGTTTTACTTTCTCCTGCTGCTAGGGCACCAAAGGGAGCGATGACGCCCACACGGCGTACACCGTTATCAGTATTGGCACTCATAAAGTACTCGCGCTCACCAGCGTCAGGCAGCCAGACGGCGGCAAAATAATGTTGTATTATGCCAATCCAACCGTCGGTACTTTTCTTTGGAAAGGTGTCTGAACCAATATCTTCAAAGGAAATTTTGTCAAACTTGGTGGCGTCGGTATAGATGGCAGCACCAAAAAATGTCGGTAGCAATGATGACTGTTTGGTATTGAGTTGACCGTTGTGAGCAATTTGAAAATAGCCGTATGGAGATACAGTTTCTGCGCCTGTGTTGTGCGCCTCTAAAGCGACACTGATTAAGTAGTCGCTACGACTGAATATGTATTTTTTAATCAATTGTAAATTACCGCTTTGTGCGACTAAGCTTACGGTTAGTTTCTCGGCGCCGTCGGCTAGCGTGAAGTTGTCACCGCCGATAACCGTGTAGGTGGAATAGTGATTGGGGGCGTTTTCAACACCGATTAATCCATTTTGCGCAATTTGTCGGCGGGTGCCGTCTTCTAGTAACGGATAAAAGCCACCATTGTCGTTCAAATGTTTTTTGAGGTGGAGGCTTACAAGGGCACCGCCATTTTCGCTGATGTCGGCTTCTAACCAGTCGGTTTGCACACGAATGATATTGCCGGTTTGCGCTTTTACTACCACCTCTGGTAAAGATTCATTATCGTTGTTGGTCAGCGATTGGGTTGGAGTTGGTAATGCGTTATCAGCACCTGTTGAATTGCTGGGAACGTCGGTTTGCTGTAGCGGTGCGGAAGATGTTTGAAGTGATCCGTCAGTAGCGTTTTGTGGCCATTCTTGCCACCGCTGAAAGAGTACGAATATAGAAAAAAAGAGTAGCCCGATGCAAGCCAGGCGAAAGGCATCATTCATGTTTTTGTGTTATCTTGGCAAGTAATTGAAAAAACTCATCGCGTGCTAGTGTGTCATCGGTGAGAGAAAGTGTTGCGGGTTTGTGTTTGGAGATTAATTGAGCAAAAATATCTATTGATGGTAGGGTTGATTGCCAACGTTGGCGAAACCCTTCTCGTACAGTACGGCGTAGACGATTACGGCGGGTGGCAAGATTGATATGGCGTTTGCCGATGACAACTCCAAGGCGTGCTGCAGGGGCATTATTGACGATAAAACGGAGAAGCCAGAAATTTCCGGTGATTTTTTTGCCTCTATACGCGGTTCGCTTAAACTGCGCCCGATGCGAAAGAAAAGCGCCGCTAGCGGGCAAGGTCAAGCTGCCAGTCGTTTGCGCCCTTTGCTGCGGCGGGCGTTTATGATGGCGCGACCACTACGGGTTGCCATACGGGCGCGAAAGCCATGGGTGCGCTTGCGGCGAATAATAGACGGCTGAAAAGTTCGTTTCATGAGGAATTAATCGAAAAGTCGGATTCTAGCATAATTTATTTAAGTGGGTACATAAGGGAGTGTCTATTGGTAGGAGAGAGGATTGCTATTTGGAGTTAGAGCTAGAAAGCTGAATTAATAAAATTTATCAAGTATTTTAAACTTAAAGTAGTGTGGGCGGTTCTTCGTCTGTCGTCCAAAGCAGTTGCTCAAAATCTGTTTCAGTTAATATTGTTACTTGAAATTTTTCTGCCGCTGCTCGTTTGCTTCCCGCATTGTCTCCTGCCAACAAATAAGTTGTTCGCGCCGATACGCTACCAGTAACAACGCCGCCTAATTTTTCTATACGTTGTTTGACCACTGACCGCGGTTGTGACAAGGTTCCGGTCAGCACAAACGTTTTGCCAGAGAGTCGTAGCTTTGGCGTTTCTTTGTGTCCCCAGACAAAGCCTAAGTCATTCAAAAAATCCAATAATTGTCGATAATGCGGCACAGTAAAAAACATTCGAACTCGCTGTGCCAGGGCAGCATTGCCGTCTAGTGCTATCGTTAATGCGGCTTCATCTGCTGTCGCTAGCGCTGGCAAATCGGCAAAAGTCTGAACCAGTTTTTTTGTGCCATTTTTTCCCAAACCGTGCAAAGGCAGGTTGTTGTCAATTAGATGCAATGTATTTTCTGGCATTACCGTTTTGAGAGAACGCATGGTGGTTAAAAATGCCATTAAAGTGCGTTTTTGCTCACTGCCTGGCGAATTGCGTTCAGGCCAGACGACTCCCACTGCCTGTAGTTGTTTTATTTCCTCAATATTCGCTGACTCGGTAAAAAAATCACGAATGCCTGCTGCTGTTTCGGTACCAATATCGGTTACAAAAGCAAACGCCTCTAACGGTGCGCGCCGCAGTGCTTGCAAAGAACCGAAAAAGTCAGCCAGCCGTACCGCTGCTGCCTCACCCACTGCTGGAATACCTAGCGCAATTAACAATCGTGGTAGCGTTGTTTGCTTACCGCGCTCAATGGCGGCTAAAATGTTAGTTGCCGACTGTTCTGCAATTAATTCTAGAGTTAGCAAATCTTTTTTTTCAAGCGCAAATAAATCAGATGGCATCTGTACCAAACCGGCGGCAAATAATTTTTCCAATAGCACGCCGCCTACTCCTTCTATATCTAGCGCGTTCCGCGAAACAAAATGTATCAATTGTCCGCGCCGTCGTTCCGGACACGCCACATTAACACAACGCAAAAATTTTCCATTTGTATGCACTGCTTGTTCACAGGATGGGCATACTAGTGGCGGCTGCCATGCTGCTGTGCCACCAGATTTTTTCACGCACACAATTTCTGGAATTACATCGCCAGCACGGCGCACTTCAACCGTATCACCAACACGAACATTTTTTTCTCGCACTATATCCATGTTGTGTAATGTCGCGTTGGCAACCACTACGCCGCCCACTGTTACCGGCGCCAGCCGTGCCACTGGCGTTAATACACCGCTTCTGCCCACCTGTATTTCAATAGCCTGAACGTGAGTGAGCGCTAATTCTGCGGAAAATTTGTGTGCTACGGCGAACCGTGGTGCCCGTGATACATAGCCAATCTTTTTCTGTAAGGAAAAATCGTCTACTTTATAAACTACTCCGTCTACACTAAAGGGTAGTTTGGCACGAAGCGCCTGGACTTTTTCATGGTAATTCAATAGACCATCTACGTCTTTTGTTCGCAGGCGTGGTTCAGCAACGGAAAAACCTCTTACTTTCAGCCAGTCCAATGCGGCACTGTGGGCAGTGGGAAAAAGTGGCGAATTTTCCGCCACTACGCCGTGAGCATAAAAACGTAAGGGGCGTGCCGCCGTAATGCCGCTGTCTAGCTGCCGCAAGCTACCCGCTGCAGCATTACGCGGATTAGCAAATATCTTACTATCTGTTTTACTTTGGTGCATATTTAATGTAGCAAAGTCATCGTAAGTCATTACTACTTCTCCACGCACCTGCAAGTGCGCCGGAGCATCATCTAAAAAATGCGGTAAATTAGTGATGGTTTTGGCGTTGCTCAATACGTCTTCGCCAGTTTCTCCGTCTCCGCGTGTTGCCGCCGCTTTTAGCGTGCCGCCAACATACACGGCATTCAAAGCGACTCCGTCTAGTTTTAATTCTGCTGCATATGTCACGCGAGCGTCGCTCCATTCCATCATACGGCTGAAAAAATGATGTGCTTCTTCGTGACTAAATGCATTGGCGAGTGATCGCATCGGTGTTGGATGAGAATACGGTGCAAAACGTGCCGCCCGCTTACCACCTACCGTTTGCGTTGGCGAATTTACCGATGCAAACAGTGGAGGATTGATGGTGGCTAATTCTGGGTGCATTGCTTCTATTTCGTGCAATTCCGATACCAGTGAATCGTATGCCGAGTCGGTTAGAGAGGGAGCATCGTTTTCGTAATATTCGTGGTTGGCGGATTCAATGCGCTGCCGCAACGCCATAATCCGCTGCTTGGCGTCTGTTGTCATTGTTTTTATGAGAAAATTAGTCGCGCCAGAGAGCCGCCCGGCTCAACGCCAAATTCACGCATTTGTGACGTTAACAATGCCAGTTGCCGATTCATCGTGTGTATGCGCGTGTCATCCACATCAATACCTTTAGGATCAGTCAAGCGCATATTGATTACTTGTGCAACACGCCGAATGCGACGCAACATTTCCTCATAAGCACGCGACGGATCGCAAACATTCGGTGCGTCTAATTCAAAAATTAGCGTTTGCCGCCCACCACCACCTGCTGGTGTCGGCATCAGTTTAGCGCGAAATAAATTTTCGCTTTCCACACGGCACAGATAGTCGCGATCGCTCTCTTTTACCATGCCATTAATGCGCATGACTTCATCAATGCGTGCGTGTTGCTGTGGTTCGCCTACGAGTCGTAGTTCAATAAACATGTCTACGGTGGTACAAAAATTGTCTATCAGTGCGGCATTTTTAATAGCGGCGGCAGCGGGTGGGAATACCGGATGTAAATTAATTTTTTGTGCAAACGGGCGTGCTATCGATTCGATAAGGCGAATTGTTGCTTGATTAATAGCGCCACCGCGGTCAGCTAACGGCAAAGCGACAATCCAATGTGGACACGGCATGTCGGGTGTGTGTCGCCATCCATCCGCCGCTACATCAAAGCCTAACAATCGTCCTACATTAATACCATTTTTTTTCAACTGCTCTAGTAACGGTGAAAAAACAGAGGCGGTAAGTGGCTTTTTGCCGAAAAACCGAATGTCGTAGCACATGTCTGCCGGCAACATGTCTTCGGTTGGTTCCGGCAATGTGGGTATTTCAAAAGGCTCTATTGGCAGGGTGCCTTGTTCACTCGGTGTTTGAGTTGGTGAAGGTGGCGGTTTTTTATCAGTATCCTGATTTTTGAGTTTGTTGTCTCGCTCGGCAAAAGTTGGTTCTTTTGCGGTGTCGTGACGCACTGGTGGTCGCCGTCGTGCGTTTTGACTCAGCGTGAAAAAAAATATTGCGCCTAAAGCCGCAGCAGCAATCACTAAAAATAACCAATATTCCCAAGTCACATTGCGTGCCTCAGCGCTTCATCCAATTGAACTGACACAACTTTGGAAACGCCTTTTTCTTCTTGTGTTACGCCGATAAGCGCATCCATCGCTTCAATGGTATTTTTGTTGTGAGTAATGACTATGCATTGAAAATCGGCGGATAATTCACGCAACAGTGACACAAATGATTCTACGCGCGAGTCATCCAATGCTGCGTCTACTTCATCCATAATACAAAACGGAGGTAGCGTTTTTTGCATCAACGCAAATACGAATGCGAGTGCCGTTGCCGATTTTTCGCCGCCAGATAGCATGCGTACTGGAAATAAACGTTTGCCGGGAAGACGAGCGCGAATTTCAAAACCGGCGTCCAGAATAGAATCTCCCTCCATCGCTAGCATTGCTTCGCCGCCGCCAATTAAATTTTGAAACAGTGCCGCAAAACGCTGATTAACTGAATCATACATGTCGCGCAGGCGAGTGCGCGTTTCAGAATCCAAGCGGCGAATGATGGTTTGTAATTCGGTCATGGCGGTTTCCACATCTTCTCGTTCGTGCTGTAGTTTATCTAATTGTTCAGAGGTTTCTGATAATTCGTTGTCAGCCGCGAAATTAATTGCCCCTAAGCGTTTGCGTTTATTAAGCAGTTGCTCAATTTCAGCACGATGCTCAGCGGCATCAACTTTTTTCTCACGTAATGCTTCTAACCGTTCTTCGTTTACCGAAAATTCTTCCAATGCATTATTTAGTCCTTCCATCTGTATGGCGGCTTCTTTTTCTGCTACCTGCAAAGCGGCGTGATTTTCTTGTAATTTTTGTAAATCAGTAAAGTGTTGTTCGCGCTTGTTCGTGGCAGTGGTGATACGTTGCTCCCACTCTGCGACTTCTGTGTTTACCTGTTGCCTTGCTTTTTCTGCCGCTACCGCTTGTGCTTCCCGCTGCTGTGCTGTTGAAGCTAGCGTTGTTTCATCCATGCCAGCAATGTCATTCTCATTTTGTCGTCCCCGAACTTGCAATGTATCGCGGCGGCGACGCCATTCCTCTTCTCGTAGTTCCAATGCCGTTCCTCGTTGTTTAAGATTTTCTTCGCGCACGTGTAGTTCGCGTCGTGCTACGGCAAGATGATGAAAATCACTGCGGCATTTTTCTAATGCTG